>NZ_JBSGJD010000424.1:0-4879 GCF_053605405.1 Amycolatopsis sp. NPDC003861 | reverse complement strand
GTAAGGCGGGTTCTAACCCGCCTTACCACTCACGACCGGCTGTGGTGCCGCTGGTGGTGTCCGCGCGCAGCACCGGATCCCTGGCCGGGCAAGCCGGGCGGCTCGCCGCGGTGCTCGAAGACGAGTCGCCGGCCGGGGTGGCCAAGGCCCTGGTCTCGGGCCGCGCGACGCTGAACGAGCGCGCGGTCGTCATCGCGGGCTCGGCCGGCGAGGCCCAGGACGGCCTGCAGGCACTGGCCCGCGGCGAGAACGCCCCCGGTGTCGTGACCGGGACCGCGGGGAAGCCCGGCAAGGTCGTCTGGGTCTTCCCCGGCCAGGGCTCGCAGTGGCTCGGCATGGGCCGGGACCTCCTGGACTCGTCGCCGGTGTTCGCCGAGCGGATCAAGGACTGCGCGTCCGCGCTGGAGCAGTGGACGGGCTGGTCACTGCTCGACGTCCTGCGCGGCGACGCCGACCTGCTGGACCGCGTCGACGTCGTGCAGCCCGCGAGCTTCGCGATGATGGTCGGCCTCGCCGCCGTGTGGGACTCCCTGGGTGTCGTCCCCGACGCCGTGCTGGGCCACTCGCAGGGCGAGATCGCCGCCGCGTGCGTGTCCGGGGCGCTGTCCCTGGACGACGCGGCCAAGGTGGTCGCGTTGCGCAGCCAGGCGATCGCCGCGGAACTGGCCGGGCGCGGCGGCATGGCGTCGGTCGCGCTGAGCGAGGAAGACGCGGTCGCGCGGCTGACGCCGTGGGCGGACCGGGTCGAGGTGGCCGCGATCAACAGCCCGTCCTCGGTCGTCATCGCGGGCGACGCGCAGGCTTTGGACGAGGCCCTCGGAGCCCTCGAAGCCGACGGTGTCCGGGTGCGGCGGGTCGCGGTGGACTACGCCTCGCACACCCGGCACGTCGAAGACCTGGCCGGCACCCTGGACCGGACCCTGGCCGGGATCGACGCGCAGGCGCCGCAGATCCCGTTCTATTCCACCGTTCTCGGCGCGTGGCTCGAGAAGGGCGTCGTCGACGGCGGCTACTGGTACCGGAACCTGCGGCAGCAGGTGCGGTTCGGCCCGTCGGCCGCGGCCCTGGCCGGGCTGGGGTACACCGTGTTCGTCGAGATCAGCGCCCACCCGGTGCTGGTCCAGCCGCTGAGCGAGATCAGCGACGACGCCGTGGTGACCGGCTCGCTGCGGCGCGAAGACGGCGGGCTCCGGCGCCTGCTGGCCTCGGCGGCCGAGCTGTTCGTCCGGGGCGTGGCCGTCGACTGGGCCGCGACGCTGCCCGCGGCCGGCTGGGTCGACCTGCCGACGTACGCCTTCGACCGCCGCCACTTCTGGCTGCACGAGGCCGAAACCACCGAAGCCGCCGCCGAAGGCGTGGACGCCGAGTTCTGGACCGCCGTCGAGCAGTCTGATGTGGACAGCTTGGCCGAGCTCCTCGACCTGGTGCCCGAGCAGCGCGGGGCGCTCAGCACCGTGGTGCCCGTGCTGGCCGGGTGGCGCGACCGGCGTCGCGAATGCTCGACCGCGGAAAAGCTGCGCTACCAGGTCACCTGGCAGCCGCTGGAGCGCGAAGCCACCGGCGTGCCGGGCGGGCGCTGGCTCGCCGTCGTCCCGGCCGGCACGTCCGACGCGCTGCTGAAGGAGCTGACCGGCCAGGGCCTCGACCTCGTCCGGCTGGAGATCGAAGAACCGTCAAGGGACCAGCTGGCCGAGCGGTTGCGCGGTGTGAACGACCTCGCCGGCGTCCTGTCGCTGCTCGCGCTGGACGGCGGGCCCGCGGACGCCACCCAGATCACCGCGTCGACGCTCGCGCTGGTCCAGGCGCTGGGTGACGCCAACGTCGCCGCGCCGCTGTGGTGCCTCACCTCCGGCGCGGTGAACATCGGCATCCAGGACGCCGTCACCGCACCGGCCCAGGCGGCCGTGTGGGGCCTCGGCCGCGCCGTCGCGCTGGAGCGCCTCGACCGGTGGGGCGGCCTGGTCGACCTGCCGGCCGCGATCGACGCGCGCACGGCCCAATCCCTGCTCGGGGTCCTGAACGGCGCCGGCGGCGAGGACCAGCTCGCGGTCCGCCGGTCCGGCGGCTACCGCCGGCGGCTGGTCCGCAAGCCGGTGCCGGAGTCCGCGACGGGCAAGTGGGAACCCCGCGGCACGGTCCTGGTCACCGGCGGGGCCGAAGGGCTCGGCCGGCACGCCTCGGTCTGGCTCGCGCAGTCCGGCGCCGAGCGGCTCATCGTCACCGGCACCGGCGGCGTCGAAGAACTGCGGGCCGAGCTGGCCGGATTCGGCACCACGGTCGAGTTCTGCGCCGACGGCGACCGGGACGCGATCACGCGGCTGGTGGCGGCGTCGGAGGTCACCGCGGTGGTGCACGCCGCCGACATCGCGCAGACCAGCTCGGTCGACGACACCGGGCGGGCCGACCTCGACGAGGTGTTCACCGCCAAGGTGACCACCGCGGTGTGGCTGGACCAGCTGTTCGAGGACACCCCGCTCGACGCCTTCGTCGTGTTCTCCTCGATCGCCGGCATCTGGGGCGGTGGCGGCCAGGGCCCGGCGGGCGCGGCGAACGCCGTCCTCGACGCCCTGGTCGAATGGCGCCGCGCCCGCGGCCTCAAGGCGACGTCGATCGCCTGGGGCGCCCTGGACGAGATCGGCATCGGCATGGACGAGGCCGCCCTCGCCCAGCTGCGCCGCCGCGGTGTCCTCCCGATGGCGCCGCCGCTGGCGGTGACCGCGATGGTGCAGGCCGTCGCGGGCAACGAGAAGGCCGTGGCGGTGGCCGACATGGACTGGGGTGCCTTCATCCCCGCGTTCACGTCGGTGCGGCCCAGCCCGCTGTTCGCCGATCTCCCCGAAGCGAAGGCGATCCTCCAGGCGACGCAGGACGACGGCGAGGACGGCGACACCGCGGCGTCGCTCGCGGACTCCCTGCGGGCGGTCCCGGACGCCGAGCAGAACCGCATCCTGCTGAAGCTGGTCCGCGGGCACGCCTCGACGGTCCTCGGCCACAGCGGCGCCGAGGGCATCGGCCCGCGGCAGGCGTTCCAGGAGGTCGGCTTCGACTCCCTGGCCGCGGTCAACCTCCGCAACAGCCTGCACGCGGCCACCGGGCTCAAGCTGCCCGCGACGCTGATCTTCGACTACCCCACCCCGGAGGCGCTGGTCGGCTACCTGCGCGTCGAGCTACTCCGGGAGGCCGACGACGGGCTGGCCGGGCGGGAAGACGACCTCCGGCGGGTCCTGGCGGCCGTGCCGTTCGCCCGGTTCAAGGAAGCGGGCGTCCTGGAAGCCCTGCTCGGCCTGGCCGAAGCGGAGACCGGCCCGGAGCCGGAGGTTCCCGCACCGGCCACCGCCGACGACGCAGAACTGATCGACGCACTGGACATCTCCGGTCTCGTGCAACGGGCCCTCGGGCAGACGAGCTGACCGCCGATGGCGAACGAATCGTGGAGGAAGAACATGTCCGCGCCGAACGAGCAGATCGTTGACGCACTGCGCGCTTCGCTGAAGGAGAACGTCCGCCTCCAGCAGGAGAACGCCGCGCTCACCGCGGCCGCGGCGGAGCCCATCGCGATCGTCTCCATGGCCTGCCGCTACGCGGGCGGGATCCGCGGCCCGGAGGACTTCTGGCGCGTGGTGTCCGAAGGTGCCGACGTCTACACCGGCTTCCCGGAGGACCGCGGCTGGGACGTCGAGGGTCTCTACCACCCGGACCCCGACAACCCGGGCACGACGTACGTGCGTGAAGGTGCCTTCCTGCAGGACGCGGCCCAGTTCGACGCCGGGTTCTTCGGCATCTCGCCGCGTGAGGCCCTCGCCATGGACCCGCAGCAGCGGCAGCTCCTGGAGGTGTCCTGGGAGACCCTCGAACGAGCCGGCATCGACCCGCATTCGGTGCGGGGCAGCGACATCGGCGTCTACGCCGGGGTCGTCCACCAGGACTACGCCCCCGACCTCAGCGGGTTCGAGGGCTTCATGAGCCTGGAGCGCGCGCTGGGCACCGCAGGCGGCGTCGCCTCCGGCCGGGTCGCCTACACGCTCGGGCTCGAAGGCCCCGCGGTCACCGTCGACACCATGTGCTCGTCGTCGCTGGTGGCGATCCACCTTGCCGCACAAGCCCTTCGCCGCGGCGAGTGCTCGATGGCCCTGGCCGGTGGCTCGACCGTGATGGCCACGCCGGGCGGGTTCGTCGGCTTCGCGCGGCAGCGCGCCCTGGCCTTCGACGGACGCTGCAAGTCCTACGCCGCGGCCGCCGACGGCTCCGGCTGGGCCGAGGGTGTCGGCGTCCTGCTGCTGGAGCGGCTCTCGGTGGCCCGCGAGCGCGGGCACCAGGTCCTCGCCGTCATCCGCGGCAGCGCGGTCAACCAGGACGGCGCGTCGAACGGCCTGACCGCGCCGAACGGCCCCGCCCAGCAGCGCGTCATCCGCAAGGCCCTCGCCGCCGCCGGGCTCGCACCGTCCGATGTGGACACCGTGGAGGGGCACGGCACCGGGACCGTGCTCGGCGACCCGATCGAGGTCCAGGCCCTGCTGGCCACCTACGGGAAAGACCGCGAGACGCCGTTGTGGCTCGGCTCGGTCAAGTCGATCGTCGGGCACACGCAGGCGGCGTCCGGCGTGGCCGGCGTGATCAAGATGATCCAGTCGCTGCGGCACGGGCAGCTCCCGGCCACCCTGCACGTCGACGCGCCCACCCCGCAGGTCGACTGGTCGGCCGGCTCGATCGAGCTGCTGACCGAAGGCCGCGAGTGGCCGCGCAACGGCCACCCGCGCCGCGGCGCGATCTCCGCGTTCGGCGCCAGCGGCACCAACGCGCACATGATCCTCGAAGAAGCCCCCGAAGACCTCGTGAGTGAAAAAGCGGGTTCTAACCCTCCTTTCCACTCACGACCGGG
>NZ_JBSGJD010000423.1:0-4910 GCF_053605405.1 Amycolatopsis sp. NPDC003861 | reverse complement strand
AGCCGGCACCGTCGTAGAACTCGAGGTACTCGTCGATCTGGGACTTCTTCTTCGCGACGGCTGGCTCGTTCAGCGGGAACTTGACCCGGTGGTTGCCGTTCGAGACGACCTTGCTCATCAGCGCCGAGTACTCGGTCGCGATGTCGTCGCCGACGAACTCCGCCATGTTCACGAAGCCCATGACGCGGTGGTACCAGTCGACCCAGTAGTCCATCTTGCCGAGCTCGACGTTGCCGACGCAGTGGTCGACGGCCTGGAACAGCCGCTTCGGCGCGCCTTCCGGCCGCTTGATCGTGCTTTCGCGCGGCTCGTAGCCGGGCAGGTAGACGCCGTGGTAGCGCGACCGGTCGACCAGGGAGTGGCGGGTCTCGCCGTAGGTCGCGATCGCGGCGACGCGCACGGTGCCGTGCTCGTCCGAGACGTCGTGCGGCTCTTCGAGGACCGTCGCGCCCTGGGCGCGGGCGTGCTCGATGCACTTGTCGACGTCGGTGGTCTCCAGCGCCAGGTCGATGACGCCGTCGCCGTGCTTGCGGTGGTGGTCGAGCAGCGGCGAGTCCGGCTTCACGCCGCCGGTGATGACGAACCGGGCCGAGCCGGACTTCAGCACGTAGGACTTGCGCTCGAAGTCCCCGGTTTCGGGACCGGAGTACGCGACGAGCTGCATCCCGAACGCGATCTGGTAGTACCAGGCGGTCTGGGTGGCGTTGCCGGCGATGAACACCACCGCGTCCATGGCCTTGACCGGGAACGGGTCGGTCGAGGCGTCGTGGTCGACGAGCCCGACCAGCTGACGCAGCTGGTCGTAGCTGACGTCGTCGAGGGCACCCTGGGGTTCGGCAGTCTGGGTCATACCTCGAAGGATCATCCCTTCGAGGCAAGATGCGCAATGGTCTCGATTTTCACTGGGCAATCTGCCTGGTGTTCAGGGGAGGTCGGCCGTCATCATGGACAATCTGCGTATGCCGGAGAACCTGGATGCGCTGGATGCGCGGCTGCTGCTGTTGCTCACCGACTCGCCGCGCCTCGGGGTGCTGGAGTGCGCCCGCCGCCTCGGGGTGGCGCGCGGAACGGTCCAGGCCCGCCTGGACCGCCTGACCGAGCGCGGCATCCTCGGCGGCTTCCCGCCGGAGCTGGACCTGGCGGCGATGGGCTACGGCCTGACGGCGTTCGCGGTCCTGGAGATCGCCCAGGGCCGGCGCGCGGAGGTCGCGGAGGCCTTGGCGGCGATCGACGAGGTCTGCGAGGTCCACGCGACGACCGGCCAGGGCGACCTGTTCGTCCGCATGGTGGCCCGGGGCAACGACGACCTGCAGCGGGTGATCGACGAGGTCGTGGGCGTGCCGGACGTGCTGCGGACGTCGACGTCGATCGCGCTGTCGACGCCGGTGCCGCCGCGGGTCCGCCCGCTGCTGGAGCGGACCGCGCGGGGCTGAACGCACAACTCGCCCGAGCTGCCGAGTCGCTCAGCTCTCGTCGGCCACCTGGGCCAGGTACCGCTTGGCCGACCGCTGCACGACCTCGTACCCGTCGGACCGCACGACCGCGTCCCACCAAGCGCCGTAGATCGCCTCGAAGCGGTAGCCCGCCAGCAGCTCCGCCGCGCGGCGGACGACGCCCGGCCGCTCCGGGATCAGGTTCGGGTAGCTGTACATGAAGCCCACGTGCGTGCGGTCGGGGATCACCTGGACGATGTCGCCGGACAACAGGGCGCCCCGGCCTTCCTCGCCGTCCGGCCAGTGCAGCACCGTGCCGCCCGCGAAGTGGACGCCCAGGTTGATCAGCCTCAGGTCGTCGGCGAGGTCCAGGGTGGTGCCGGACCACAGCTTCACCGCCGGGTCGGGGCGGCCGATCCACTGCTGGTCGGCTTCGTGCAGGTAGACCGGCACGTCGAAGGCGCGCGCCCACTCCACCATCGTCGTGTAGTAGTGCGGGTGGCTGATCGCGATACCGGTGATGCCGCCGAGCTCGCGGACCTGCGCCACCAGCGCGTCGTCCAGGTACGCCGCGCAGTCCCAGAGGAAGTTGCCCGAGCGGGCACGCACCAGCAGGGCGCGCTGGCCGATCGCGAACCCCGGGTTCGAGCCCACGCCGACGATGCCCGGGCCCTGCTCTTCGATCCGCGGCGTGTACGTACCGCTGGAGCGGAGCGCGGAGAGGTTCGTCCACTGCTGGCCCGACCGCGGCACGTACTGGCGTTCGTCTTCGCAGATCGGGCAGTCGGTGCGGGCCGCGGCGTACTGCATGCCGCAGGCCTGGCACATCGGTTCGGTGCTCACGGCTTTGTCCTCCCAGAATGTGGATCCTGGGAGGACACGCTAGCCGTGCCTACTTCGCGTCGGTGTACGGAACCGCCTTGACGAGCGTCACCTTCTGGACCTTGCCGTTGGGCAGCTCGTACTCCCTGGCCTCGCCCTCCTTGGCGCCGAGCAGCGCCTTGCCCAGCGGCGACTCCGGGGAGTAGACGTCGAGTTCGCCCTCGGCGCCCTCTTCGCGGGTGGCGAGCAGGAACTTCTCGTCCTCGTCGTCACCCTCGTACCGCACGGTGAGCACCTTGCCGGGACCGGCCGTGCCGTCGTTGGCGGGCGCCTCGCCGACCTTGGCCGAGCGCAGCAGCTCCTGCAGGTGCCGGATGCGCGCTTCGGCCTGGCCCTGCTCCTCGCGAGCCGCGTGGTAACCGCCGTTTTCCTTGAGGTCACCTTCTTCGCGGCTGTCGTTGATGCGCGCGGCGATGACCGGCCGATTCTCGATCATTTCGTCGAGCTCGTGCTTGAGCCGGTCGTAGGCATCCTGGGTGAGCCAGGTCACCTTGGTGTCGCTCACGGTCACCATCTCCTCGTCGGGCCTGCCAGGCTTGCGTGTTCAAGCCGGCCCACGCGGGCGTAGGTGCCCGCGTGGCTGAGATAAAGGAAAAACACGGCCCGTCGCGGGCCGTGCTGAAGGGTCAGAGTATCACGGCGCGAGAGGTCGACGCCCGTTATTTCCCCGCGCCCTGGGCGTTGGGCGCGCGGTTCACCCCGTTGGCCGCTATGGGGTTGACAGATAGCGTGGTATGTCGTACGAGCAGCCGAAGACGTCGGCGGTCACCGGTTCCCCGATGCTCTTGATCGTCGTGCTGATCCGGTTGTACTTCACGCCGGCCGGGATCAGGAGCTCCTTGCGGCCGCTCTCGGCGCCGGCCCTGTCGCGGACGCGGACCACGCACACGCCCGGCCTGCTGTCGTCGTCGCGGGTGACGTTGAGGGTGATTTCCATCGCGTTGCCCGGTTTTTCGCTGAACGCGATGCGCTCGGCGTCGATCGGTGCCGCGCCGAGGTTGACGTAGGCGACCCACGCGATCAGGCCGCTGACCAGCAGGGCGATGGCCAGGAAGAGCCAGCGCCGCCAGCGCCGGGACGGCGTGGCGCGCGTGGTGCCGTACCGGTCCGCGAGCAGCGCGGGCGCTGCCGTTTCCGCCGGTCCGCCTGCCAACCCGGGCCTCCTGCTCGTTCTTGTCGTACCCGCGGGGACAATGGTGACGCGGGTACGCCTCGAGTATCCGCCCGCTGGGTGGGCGGCCCGCAGGTGGGTCGCGGAATAAGGGCAGAAGGGGAGTCGTTCGGAGCATGGTGGACGCCGACGAGCAGAGGAAAACCGCCAACCCGCGCCTGCGCATGATGGCCGTGCACGCGCACCCGGACGACGAGTCGAGCAAGGGTGCCGCGACGATGGCGCGCTACGCCGCCGAGGGTCACGAGGTGCTGGTCGTCACGTGCACCGGTGGCGAAGCCGGCAGCATCCTGAACCCGGCCATGGACCGGCCCGAGGTGCTGGCCAACATGGCCGAGATCCGCCGCGAGGAGATGGCCCGCGCGGCCAAGATCCTCGGCGTGAACCAGCGCTGGCTGGGCTTCGTCGACTCCGGCCTGCCGGAGGGCGACCCGCTGCCGCCGGTGCCCGAGGGGTCGTTCGCGGTCGTGCCGCTGGAGGAGTCCACCGAGGCGCTGGTGCGCGTGATCCGGGAGTTCCGCCCGCACGTTATCACCACCTACGACGAGAACGGCGGCTACCCGCACCCCGACCACATCCGCACCCACGAGGTGTCGATGGCGGCGTGGGACGCGGCCCCGGACCCGAGCCGCTTCCCGGACGCCGGCGAGCCGTGGCAGCCGCTGAAGCTGTACTACATGCACGGCTTCTCGCGCGCCCGGATGGTGCTGTTCGACGAGGCGCTGAAGGAGGCCGGGCTGGAGTCGCCGTACACCGAGTGGCTGGCGAACTGGGACCCGAACCGCGGCGATGTGATGGAGCGGGTGACGACCCGCGTCGAGTGCGGTGAATACTTCGAGGTGCGGGACGAGGCGCTGAAGGCGCACGCCACGCAGATCGACCCGACCAGCCGCTGGTTCGCCGTGCCCCGGGAGATGCAGCGCGAGGTCTGGCCGACCGAGGAGTACGAGCTGGTGAAGTCGCTGGTCGACAGCACGTTGCCGGAGGACGACCTGTTCGCCGGCATCGCCGGCGCCGAGGAGAAGGTGAACACATGAGTCTGACGCTGCCGGCCGGCCTGGCGCTTCCGGTGACCGCGTCGGCCCTGGTGCTGGCGCAACAGCCGGGCAACGGCGACAACGGCGGGCAGGGGGAGGACTTCGGCAAGTCCTCCCCGGTCGGCTTCCTGGTGCTGATCCTGTTCCTCATCGCGGTGGCCTTCCTGGTCCGCTCGATGACCAAGCACCTCAAGCGCGTCCCGGCCAGCTTCGACGACCCTCCTGCGGAGGAGGCGCCGGCCGCCGAGCCGTCCGCCGAGGCTCCCGCCGAGCCGGAGAGGAAGCAGCCCAACGGCGCCTCCCCGGCCAAGTCCGACTAGCCGGCCCCAAGCGCCCCAATGTGGCGTTGGGTGCGTTGGACGCACCGAACGCCACATTGGGTGCGTT
>NZ_JBSGJD010000422.1:0-4945 GCF_053605405.1 Amycolatopsis sp. NPDC003861 | reverse complement strand
GACGTGCCGGCCACCGGCCTGCCCGTCGCGGCGCCGGCGCTGCCGCTGGAGGTCCCGGCCGCCCTGCCGACGGCACTGCCCGTCGCCCCGGCCGTGCCGGTGAACGCCAAGCTGCCGGTGCTGGACAGCACCCCGCAGGTGCCGGCGATGTCGGGCCTGGACTCCACCGGCTTCCTCGCGAAGCTGATGGGCCTGGTCAAGCGCAAGTAGTGCGGTGAAGCCGGCGGGTTCTCCCGGGAACCCGCCGGCCCACGATCCCCGCGATCAAGCCGCCCGGCGCTCCACCGCGCCGCGAGGGTGACCTCGCACGGAGCGCTCCGGCGACGGACCGCGGACGCGGGCCTCCCGCGAACACCGAATAGCTCTCCTTCCCTGGAGACGACGAGCCCCAGGAGCCACCCGGCTCCTGGGGCTCGCTTGCGTCTTCGGGCCGATCAGGAGAACTGGAGGGAACGCTTCGCCAGGCCGTGCCAGAAGCCGTCGATCACCGTGCGGCCGGAGCCCTCGTCCGAGGTGGCGCCGAGGGAGACGAACAGCGGCGCGAAGTGCTCGATCCGCGGGTGCGCGAGCGTCGCCGCCGGGGCCTTGTGCCGGAAGTCGAGCAGCGTGTCGACGTCCCCGCTGCGCAGGACCTCGTCGCCCCAGTGGTCGAACTCGGCCGACCACGCCGGCGGCGTCCCGTCGGTGGCGCGGGCCATGCCGCTCAGGTTGTGGGTGAAGAAGCCGCTGCCGATGATCAGCACGCCTTCGTCGCGCAACGGTGCGAGCTTGCGGCCGAGGTCGAACAGCTCCTGCGGGTCGAGCGAGGGCATCGAAACCTGCAGCACCGGGACGTCGGCGGCCGGGAACATCTCGACCAGCGGCACGTAGGCGCCGTGGTCGAGGCCGCGCTCCGGGGCGTCGTGCACCGGCGTTTCGGTCGAGTGGAGCAGCTTCCGGACCTTGGCCGCGAGCTCCGGGGCACCGGGAGCCGCGTACTGCACCTGGTAGTAGCGCTCGGGGAAGCCCCAGAAGTCGTACACGAGCGGCACGGTCGTCGTCGCGCCGATGGTCAGCGGCGCTTCCTCCCAGTGCGCCGACACGATCAGGATCGCACGGGGCTTCGGCAGGTCGGCCGACCAGGCGGCGAGCTGGCGGGTCCACGTGGCGTCGTCGGCGAGCGGCGGCGCTCCGTGGCTGAGGTAGAGGACCGGGGTGCGGGTCATCGACGGCTCCAGTGATTGAAAGTTCAACTACTAGCGTACCTGACGTCGCGGAGCCCCGGGATATTCCTCAGGCGGCTTCGAGGTTGGCGGCGCACCGCTCCAAGGCGTCGAGCCCTCGCCGGTGACGAACGGCGCCATGGCCGCGTCGACCTGCTCCGGCGTGCGGGCCCCGAGGGCGATCGTGTTGAGTACCTGCCAGTGCCGGCGGGTCAGCGACTCCGCGTCGAGGACCTGGGCCATGGAGGATTTCGGAGGTGGAGCAACCATGACGGACGCCGTGGCCGACGTCGAGCGCGCGATGATCGCGATCCGCCGCAGCCAGCAACGGCGGGCGCTGAGCCGGATCGGCAAGGCGAGGGGCCGCGGTGCGCACGACCCGGTGTTCGAGCTGCTCGACGTCGTCGAAGAGCTCGCCGAGCGCGGAGAGCCCGGCACGGTGACGGCCTTGAGCGCGGCGATGGGCGTCGACCAGCCACGCGCCAGCCGGCTCGTGGCGCGCGCGGTCGACCAGGGATTGCTGCGCCGCGAAGCCGATCAGCGCGATGGACGGCGTGCGGTGCTCGTGCCGACCGAGGCCGGCCAGGCCCACCTCGAGGAGATGCACGCCTTCCGCCGCGGCGTGTTCGCCGAGGTCATGGCGGACTGGCCGGAGGAGGACCGCGACACGTTCGGCCGCCTCCTCACGGCGTTCGTCCGCGGGTACAGCGCCCTCGGCTAGTCGTGGGAGAGGTCGACGAAGCGGCTGTAGTGCAGCTGGTGCGCGACCGTGATCGTCGCCGTCGGGCCGGCGCGGTGCTTCGCGATGATCAGGTCGGCCTCGCCCGCGCGCGGGTCGTCGCGCTCCCAGGCGTCCGGGCGGTTGACCAGGATGACGAGGTCGGCGTCCTGCTCCAGGGAGCCGGACTCACGCAGGTCGGACAGCATCGGGCGCTTGTCCGTGCGCTGTTCCGGACCACGGTTCAGCTGGCTGATCGCGATCACCGGGACCTCGATCTCCTTCGCCAGCAGCTTCATCTGCCGGGAGAACTCCGAGACTTCCTGCTGCCGGGACTCGACGCGCTTGCCGGACGTCATCAGCTGGAGGTAGTCGAGGACGACGAGCTTGAGGTCGTGGCGCTGCTTCAGCCGCCGGGCCTTCGCGCGGATCTCCATCATCGTCATGTTCGGCGAGTCGTCGACGAACAGCGGCGCCTCGGAGACCTCGCTCATCCGGCGGGCCAGGCGCGTCCAGTCGTCGTCCGACATCTTGCCGCCGCGCATGTCGGCGAGGCGGATCTTGGCCTCGGCCGACAGCATGCGCATGACGATCTCGGTGCGGCTCATTTCCAGCGAGAAGATGACGCTGGTCATGCCGTGCCGGATCGACGCCGACCGCGCGAAGTCCAGGCCGAGGGTCGACTTGCCGACACCGGGGCGGGCGGCGACGATGATCATCTGCCCGGGGTGCAGGCCGTTGGTCAGCTCGTCGAAGTCGGCGAACCCGGTCGGGATGCCCTGGGACTGGCCGCCGCGCGAGGCGATCGCGTCGATCTCGTCCATTGTCGGCTGCAGCAGTTCTTCCAGCGCGACGTAGTCCTCGCTGGTCCGCCGCTCGGTGACGTCGTAGATCGCGGCTTGCGCGCGGTCGACGACCTCGTCGATGTTCGCGCCGTCGCCCGCCGCCGCGCCGTAGCCGTACTGCACGATCCGGGTGCCCGCCTCGACGAGCCGGCGCAGCACCGCCTTCTCCGAGACGATTTCCGCGTAGTAGCCCGCGTTCGCCGCCGTCGGCACCGTCGCGATCAGCGTGTGCAGGTAGGGCGCGCCGCCGACGCGGCCCAGCTCCCCGCGCCGCTCCAGCTCGGCCGACACCGTGATCGGGTCGGCCGGCTCGCCGCGGCCGTAGAGGTCGAGGATGCAGTCGTAGATCGCCTGGTGCGCCGGCTTGTAGAAGTCGTCGGGGCCGAGCGCCTCGATGACGTCGGCGACCGCGTCCTTCGACAGCAGCATGCCGCCGAGCACGGACTGCTCGGCCGGGATGTCCTGCGGCGGCTGGCGGTCGAACCCGCCCGGGCCGGGGTCGCTGGGCCCCGGGTCTTCCTCCGCATACATCGGACTGCGGTCGTCGGTCAGAGCCACCGCCCCGGACACCTCCTCATCATGTCGAACACCCGTTCGATTATGCCGGATCTTCGCTCTCGAAGCACGTGGCCGGTGCTCGTGCAGCCGGCCGCCCGGACCTCGTCCCCCGATGATCGGCGACAACGCCGGCCGGCTGCCGCAGACACGCGGAGCGCCACCGTGAGTACAGGCCCGAGCGGGCACGCTAGATCCCCCGGAAGGCCGATGGCAATTCAGGGTGGGGACCCATCTGTGGACAACCTGGGGATGAACGGGGGTAACCAATCACAGGTGCCGCGAGAGCTGTGGACAAGTTGGGGACAAGCGTGATCGGCTTTGGTGAATGCGCTGGTCAAGGGCTGTGTACAAGGTGTGGAGAACTCGCGGAAAACTCGTCCGGCGTGTCGCGAGAAGTCCGTTCTTCGGCGTGTCGTGGACCAGCTCGAACCCATTGGACCGAGCGGCCTGTGGATGAAAATCACGGAGGGTAGACGCGTAACCCGGCGGGCTGAACGGCCCGTCACTCAGGCCGCGGTGAGCCGGCCCTGTGCGCTGCGTAACCGTTCGGCGAGAACGCGCTGGTCGGCCGGGGTGAAGGCGATCCGGTTCTCGCCGCGTCCCGGAACCTCCTCGGTCAGCCAGCGGCCTTCCGAGGTATCGATGTAGTTCACCGGGCGTTCGATCCGGTGCCGCGCGCCGGTGCGGCTGCGGGCCGCGACGTAGAGGCTGCCGCTCCCCATCCGGCGCAACGCGAGGATCCGGCGGAGCTCCTCGACCTCCTGCGAACCCTCGGCCGGACGGTCGCCGCGGAGCACCGCGAATCCGCCGTCGTCGCCGCGGGCAGTGCCCTCGAGCAGGCTCTTCGGCACCGCGAGCGGTGTCCCGCGGCCCGGCGCCAGCTTCGGGATCTGGCCGAGGAAGTCGTCGAGCAGCTCGCCGGACCGCGACGACTCCAGCACGACGGCGTCCAGCTCCTCGTGCTTGGCCAGCACGAACGCCTCGCCGCCGGCGCTGCCCGCCAGTAACCGGTAGCTCACCGGTTTGCCCTGGAACCCGCCGTCGATCCAGCCGTAGTACTCCAGCTGTGGCCGGGCGATCGCTTCGATCGTCGCGACGAACCCGGGGTGCATGCCGCGCGGGCCGAACAGCCCGGCCTTCGCGAGCTCGGCGTTGGTCTGCTCGTCCTCGGCGCGCTGGGCCTCGTCGCTGTACCAGGTCGGCGTCTCGGACAGCACCGTGTGCGGCTCGCCGCCCCGGCGCCGGATCAGGTTGATCAGGGTGCCGGTCGAGATGGTGACCTGCCTGTCCAGCACCGCGCTTGCCCCCAGAAAGAATCGGACACAGAAAGAAATCGAACCCGGTGATCACGGGAAACGCCCGGGCGCGCCCATCTTGGCACGCGCCCGGCGGTCCCGCGTGCGCTACTCGCCGATGACCGGCGGTGCGGTCAGCTCGTCGGTGCCGAAGATGTCGTTCGGGTCGTCGCCGAGCAGGTACTTCGACGTGCGTTCCTCGTCGCCGCCGCCCTGGCCCTTGGCGCCGCCGGGGTGCATGCCGCCCATGCCACCCATCCCGGAGGCACCGGCGCGGCCCGCCGCCGCACCGCCCATCGCGCCGCCGGCACCCGCGCCGCCCCGGCC
>NZ_JBSGJD010000421.1:0-4957 GCF_053605405.1 Amycolatopsis sp. NPDC003861 | reverse complement strand
GCGCGCTTCTCGAACACCCCGAAGCCGGTGATGTTGACCTTTTCGCCCTTGTTGACCGTCCGGATGATGATGTCGACGAGACCGTCAACGGCCTGCGAAGCCACCTTCTTGTCGCCCAGACGCTCCGACAGCGCCTCGATCAGCTGGGCCTTGTTCGTCATTCCAGTCCTCCATAGTGGAACTACTAGTCACGGCCCATCTCGGCCGACACTGCACACGGTATTACCAATACCGCACAAAATCCAACCGGGGGTCGAAATATTTCCTTGTACGGGGGCGGGTTCCGCCTCCTCAAGACCCCCTTCCGGACGCGACCCGTATCGCAAAGCGAACCGCCGCCATGCCTCTGAGCAGGCAAAACACGGTACTCGCGCCGTCCACTGTGGTCGTCCATATAGGACCCGAGGCCCTTCCGGAGAACTTTTCCCGCGACACGCCGAAGCAGCCCCCTCGGCGGGTGACCGGTCCCACCCGCCCCCGATCCCGTGCGGCGGCCGGGGATCGCGGCCCGCCCCGGCAGCCCCGGCGTTGCGGCGCAACCGGTACGCCCCGCCGAATGCCCGCGGCGGGGGCGAAAGGCCGTCCCCGAAGGGTGAGCTCACTCGTTCGGCGCAGTGCCGGCCTGCGTGAACCCCCGTGGCGGCAGCGCCGTGTTGGGCGCGGGACTGTCGTACCGGCGGGCTAGTCTGCCGCGGGAGGAAGCGCCGGGTGAGACAGGGAGAACCGTGGACCAGGAGACGCTCACCACCGTGGTCGGCCGGGTGGCAGGCACCGAGGACTCGACGCCGCTGCAGTTCTGCGTGGCCATCGATCCCGATGCCTACCTGCAGCTCGACGACGTCGTCGTCACGCGCAGGGAACTGCCCGGGCTCGGCGAAGTCACCTCCTACGGCGTCGTGACGCAGGTGACCGCGCGGCACGAAGGCGCCAGCTTCGGCAGCGACGTCTTCCTGATCTCCGACGGGGTCCTGCCCGCCCAGGTGCAGGAGATCGCCGAGATCGCCACCACCCGCGTCGAGCCCGAGTGCTACGTGCCGCCGAAGCCGGGCAGCCGGGTCGAGCGGGCCGTGGGGGAGGATCGCGCGCAGGCGCTGTACTTCGACAACATGACCCGCCAAGTGGCGGTGGGCCTGGGCCGGGACGGCGAACCCGTCTACCTCAACATGGACTTCCTCGACGGCACCCGCGGCGCGCACGTCAGCATCAGCGGGGTCTCCGGCGTGGCCACGAAGACGTCGTTCGCGTTGTTCCTGCTGCACTCGATCTTCCGCGGCGGCGCCCTGCCGAACGCCCACAACGCCAAGGCCCTCGTCTTCTCCGTCAAGGGCGAGGACCTGCTGTTCCTCGACACCCCGAACGTCCACCTCGACGAAAACCTCAAGGCCGAGTACGCCAAGCTCGGCCTGCCCGCGGAGCCCTTCGCCTCCGTCGGCTTCTACGCGCCGCCGACGCCGTCGGACACCACGGGGAAGCCTTACGTGACCGGGCGGACCTCGGGCGTGGGCGCGTTCTGGTGGACCATCGCGGAGTTCTGCGCCAAGGACCTGCTGCCCTACGTCTTCGCCGACGCCGAGGACGAGCGCAACCAGTACACGATGGTCATCCACCAGGTCGCGAACCGGCTGCGCCTGGACAGCACGCCGGCGGGCAAGGACGGCGCCGCGAACGTCGACGGCGTTCTGTGCCGCACCTACGCCGAGCTCGTCGACGTCATCTGCGAGCGCGTCACCGACGAGGAAACCCGGGCGAGCTGGGCGGGTGCGGTCACCGGCGCGGGCACGGTCAACGCCTTCATCCGCCGCCTGCGCTCGAGCCAGCGCGCGCTGTCCGGCCTCATCCGCGGCGACCTCGCCGACCACCCCGCGCGCTCGCTGTCCACGGAGAACCAGCAGGTGACCGTGGTGGACATCCACAACCTCGTCGAGCGCGCGCAGCGGTTCGTCGTCGGCGTGACGCTCGCGACCGAGACCGCGCGCAAGGAGGCGGCCGGCCCCGGCGGGCTGCTGTTCACCATGCTGGACGAGCTCAACAAGTACGCGCCGCGGGAAGGCAGCAGCCCCATCAAGGAGGTGCTGCTGGACATCGCCGAACGCGGCCGTTCCCTGGGCGTCATCCTGATCGGCGCGCAGCAGACCGCCAGCGAGGTCGAGCGCCGGATCGTCAGCAACAGCTCGGTGCGCATCGTCGGCCGCCTCGACGCCGCCGAGGCTTCGCGGCCCGAGTACGGGTTCCTCCCGGCCAGCCAGCGGGTCCGCGCGACCCTGGCCACGCCGGGCACGATGTTCGTGAGCCAGCCGGAGATCCCGGTGCCGATCGCCGTCGGCTTCCCGTTCCCCGCCTGGGCCACGCGGCTCTCCGAGGCCGGGACGATCCCCACGACCACGGCCGCATCGAAGAAGTCCGATCCCTTCGCCGGCCTCCCTTCGCGCGGCAGCGACCCCTTCGGTGACGACTCGCCGCCGTTCTGAGCCCACCGCCCACCACTCGAACGGAAGGACGAAGGGTGAAGTTCCTGCACACCTCCGACTGGCACATCGGCAAGACGCTCAAGGGGCGCAACCGCCTCGACGAGCAGCGGGCCGTGCTCGGCGAAATCGTCCGGATCGCGCGGGACGAGGCGTTCGACGCGATCCTCGTCGCGGGCGACCTGTACGAGACGTCGGCGCCCTCGGCGGCCGCGCAGGAACTCGTGGTGCGGGCGCTGATGGCGCTGCGCGAAACCGGTGCCGAGGTGCTCGCCATCGCCGGGAACCACGACCACGCCGCGACGTTCGAGGCGTACCGGCCGCTGCTGCGGGCCGCGGGTATCCAGCTCACCGGCGATCCCCGCCCGGTCCACGACGGCGGGGTCCATTCGTTCGACGCGCGTTCGACGGGCGAGCGCGTCAACGTCGCCGTGCTGCCCTTCCTTTCCCAGCGCTACGCGGTGCGCGCCGCCGAGCTGCTCGCCGGGACGCCGGCGGACAACGTCGGCCAGTACGACCAGCGCGTGCGCGACATCCTGGAGCACCTCAAGACCGGGTTCACGCCGGGCGCGGTGAACCTCGTCATGGCGCACCTGACGGTCACCGGCGGGGCGATGGGTGGCGGGGAGCGGGCGGCGCAGTCCATCTTCGAGTACCACGTGCCCGCCACGGCGTTCGGCGCCGATCCGCACTACGTGGCGCTGGGCCACCTGCACCGGCGCCAGTCGTTGCCCGCCGCGTGCCCGGTGCACTACAGCGGTTCTCCGTTCGCCGTCGACTTCGGCGAGCAGGACAACACCAGCGTCGTGCTCTCGGTCGAGGTGAGCCCCACGACACCGGCGAAGATCACCGACATCCCCCTGAAAGCGGGCCGGAAGCTGCGCACGGTCCACGGCACGGTGGCGGAGCTGACCGCGCGCGCCGCGGAGTTCGGCGAGGACTACCTGCGCGTCTACCTCCGTGAACCGACCCGGGCGGGCCTGCGGGAGGAGATCCAGGAAGCCCTGCCGAACGCGCTGGAAATCCGCATCGACCCGGAGTTCGCCGCGCCGGTGACGACGTCGAACGGCGACCGCGCGGTCGCGGACCGTTCGCCGGGGGAGCTGTTCGCGAGCTACTGCGCGGAACGCACGGTCGAGGACAAGCGCGTGCAGGCGCTCTTCGCGCGGCTGCACGACGAAGAGACGAGCGAGGTGTGACATGCGGCCAGTGCTGCTGGAGATGACCGGCTTCGCGTCCTTCCGAGAGAAGACCGAGATCAGCTTCGAAGACACCGATTACTTCGCGCTCGTCGGGCCGACCGGCGCGGGCAAGAGCACGGTCATCGACGCGCTCACCTTCGCCCTGTACGGCTCGGTCGCCCGCTGGGACCACGAAGGCCTCGTCGCCCCCGCGCTCGCCCCGACGGTCAACCGCGCCACCGTGCGGCTGGTCTTCGACGCCGGCGGCGCCCGCTACCACGTGGTGCGGGAAGTCCGGCGCAGCGGCGGCAAGAAACCCACGGTCAGCGTCAAGAACGTCCGCCTGGAACGGCTCATCGATCCCACCGCGCTCGGCGGGCCCGAGGACGACGCCGACGCGGTCGCCGCGGACTCCGAGGTCACCCCGGCGGTCGAACGCCTGCTCGGGCTGACGTTCAAGCACTTCTGCACCTGCGTGGCCCTGCCCCAGGGCGACTTCGCCGAGTTCCTGCACGCCAAGGCCGCGGACCGGCAGAAGATCCTCATCAAGCTGCTGGGCCTGGAGGTCTACGAGCGGATCGGCCGCCGCGCGGGCGTGACGGCGGAGCAGCAGAAGCAGCGTGCCGCCGTCCTCACCGAACAGCTCGGCAGCTACGCCGACGCCACCGAGGAAGCCGTCGCCGGGCTCGCCGCGCGGATGACGGCCCTGGAGGAGCTCGACGCGCGGGTGACCGCGGCCCTGCCGGGGCTGAACGAGGCCACCCGTACGTACGACGAAGCCCGCCAACGCGTCGCCAAGCTCGCTGCGGAACTGGAAGTCCTCGCCGGTGTGGAGCGCCCGGACGGCGTCGAAGACCTCGAAACCCGGCGGCGCGCAGCGGCGGACGCGGTCACCACGGCCCGGACGGCGTTGGAGACGGCGGAAACGGCGGACGAGGCGGCCCGGGCCGCCCTCGCCGCGGCTCCCGCGCGCAGTGAGCTGGAACGGATCCGCGCCGCGCACACCGAACTCGCCGACGTCGAGCAGGCCCTCCCAAGGCTCGGCGAAGCAGCGGAAGCGGCGAAGCAGGCGAAGGAAGCTGCCGCCACGGCTGCGAGCGAAGTGGTGTCCGTCCTCGACGCGGCCCGGGAAAACCGGGACCGGACCGCTCGGGCGGCGGAGGACACCGCCGCCGAAGCCGCCCGCGCCCGGCAGGAGCGGGACAGGCTCGCCGGTCTTCGGCCGCCGGAGGATCTCGGGGACCTGTCGGCGGAAGCGGCGCGGGTGGCGAAGCGCACCGCTGCCTGCAGGCGCTCGTCGGCGGCCGCGGT
>NZ_JBSGJD010000420.1:0-4973 GCF_053605405.1 Amycolatopsis sp. NPDC003861 | reverse complement strand
CGAGCCGGGCGTCACCCGCCCGGCTCGGCCGCGGATCCGTCAGCTACAACCCGAAGTGGCGCCGCAGCCTTCGCAGGCGTAGCACGAGCCTGCCGGGCGCATCTTCGTTCCGCACGTCATGCAGAGCGGGGCGTCCGCTGCCTTGCCGAGACGGAGCTCCATCAGCTCCGTCGTCGTCTGGGCTTCGCGGTGCGGGTGCTCCGGCTCTGCCACCTGCGGCTCCGGTGATGCGTCCACAGTGGACTGAAGGGCTTCGAGGTCGACCTTCGGGGCGCCGTAGGACGCCTCGACTTCGGCCGAGCGCTCGTCCGCCGAGAGGATGCCCAGCTGGGAGCGCTTCTCGTACGGCAGGTAATCCAGGGCCAGCCTGCGGAACAGGTAGTCCATCACGCTCGTCGCGATGCGGATGTCCGGGTCGTCCGTCATGCCCGCCGGCTCGAAGCGGAGGTTGGAGAACTTCGAGACGTAGAACTCGAGCGGGATGCCGTGCTGGAGGCCGACCGAGATGGACATCGAGAACGCGTCCATCACGCCCGCCAGGGTCGACCCCTGCTTGCCCAGCTTGACGAAGATCTCGCCGAGGCCGTCGTCCGGGTACGAGCCCGCCGTCAGGTAGCCCTCCGCGCCGCCGACCGTGAACGACACCGTCTGGCTCGGACGCTTCTTCGGCAGGCGCTTGCGGACCGGGCGGTACTCGACCACCTTCTCCGGCTCGGCAGCGGCGGTCTCCGAAGTCTTCTTCGCCGTCGACAGCGGCTGGCCGACCTTGCAGTTGTCGCGGTAGATCGCGAGGGCCTTGAGGCCGAGCTTCCAGCCCTGGAAGTAGATCTCCTCGACCTCTTCGACCGTCGCCGACTCCGGCATGTTGACCGTCTTGGAGATCGCGCCCGAGAGGAACGGCTGCACCGCGGCCATCATCCGGACGTGGCCCATCGGCGCGATCGAGCGCTCGCCGACCGCGCAGTCGAACACCTCGTAGTGCTCGGGACGCAGCCCCGGCGCGTCGACGACGTGGCCGTTCTGCGCCACGTACTCGACGATCGCCTCGACCTGCTCACCCGGGTAGCCCAGCGCCTCCAGCGCGCGCGGCACGGTCTGGTTGACGATCTGCATCGAACCGCCGCCGACGAGCTTCTTGAACTTCACCAGGGAGAAGTCCGGCTCGATCCCGGTGGTGTCGCAGTCCATCATGAAGCCGATGGTGCCGGTGGGGGCGAGCACCGAGGCCTGCGCGTTGCGCCAGCCGTGCTTCGCGCCGATCTCGATGCCCTTCTGCCACTCCTCCGTCGCCAGCGCGCGGACCGCGGCGTCGTTCGAGTGGTAGGTGCGGACGAGTTCGTTCGCCGCCGCATGCTTGCGCATCACGCGCTGGTGCGCTTCGGCGTTGCGCGCGTAACCCTCGTACGCGCCGACGACCTGGGCCATCTCGGCCGAACGCCGGTACGACACGCCCGTCATCAGCGACGTGATCGCCGCCGCGAGCGCGCGGCCGCCGTCGGAGTCGTACGCGTGGCCCAGCGCCATCAGCAGCGCGCCGAGGTTCGCGTAGCCGATGCCGAGCTGGCGGAACTTCCGCGTGGTGTCGGCGATCGGCTCGGTCGGGAAGTCCGCGAAGCAGATCGAGACGTCCATCGCGGTGATGACGAACTCGACGGCGCGGGCGAACAGCGGCGCGTCGAACGTGCCCTCGGGGGTGACGAACTTCAGCAGGTTCAGCGACGCCAGGTTGCAGCTGGAGTTGTCGAGGTGCATGTACTCGCTGCACGGGTTCGACGCGGTGATCCGGCCCGACTCGGGGCAGGTGTGCCAGTCGTTGATCGTGCCGTCGTACTGGATGCCGGGATCGGCGCACTCCCACGCGGCCTGCGCCATCGTGCGGAACAGCTTCTTCGCGTCGGTGCGGTCGATGACCTCGCCGGTGAGCCGGGCGCGCAGGCCGAAGTCGGTGCCGTTCTCGACCGCCTGCATGAACTCGTCGGACACGCGGACCGAGTTGTTCGCGTTCTGGTACTGCACCGAGGAGATGTCCGCGCCGGAGAGGTCCATGTCGAACCCGGCGTCGCGGAGGACCTTGATCTTCTCCTCTTCGCGCGCCTTGGTCTGGATGAACTCTTCGATGTCCGGGTGGTCGACGTCGAGGACGACCATCTTCGCCGCGCGCCGGGTGGCGCCGCCGGACTTGATGGTGCCCGCGGACGCGTCGGCGCCGCGCATGAACGAGACCGGGCCGGACGCGGTGCCGCCGGAGGTCAGCAGCTCCTTCGAGGACCGGATGCGGGAGAGGTTGAGGCCGGCGCCGGAGCCGCCCTTGAAGATGAGGCCCTCCTCGCGGTACCAGTTGAGGATCGACTCCATCGTGTCGTCGACGGCGAGGATGAAACAGTTGTGGACGCGGAGGTTCCCGGACAGGTACTCGCCGGATTCCGTCTGGATGTCGTAGACCGGCAGCTCGCCGCGGCTTTCGATCGCGGCGATCTCCAGCCGCTTCCGCTCGTGGGCAGGCAGGCCGGGCTTTTCGAAGGACGCCTCGAGCTTCGCCGTCTTCACCGGATCGACGAAGCCGATCTCGTCCGCGAAGATCCGCCGGTCACCGGCGTTCTGGATGCGGATGCCCCAGAGGTCCTGCCGGTTCTCCTTGTCGCGGCCCACGCGAGCGAAGATGCCGAACCGGGACAGAAGCTGCTGGACACCTCGGATCAGCTGCTCGCCGATCATGTCCACCGCCACCAGAGTGGATCGTTCGCGGGCGGAGACGTAACCCCCAGCCTGGAAGATGTTCCGCAGATAAGCGGCCACGACCGGAAGCGGCGCCGTGTACAAGTGCTCCGGCACCACCATTTCGGTACCGCGAGCGCGCAGACCCCAGTGGTCGAAGAAGTTCTCGAGAACATCTCCGCCGAGCCGGGCACGTTGACTGTCCGGGCAGATGCGGTCGAGCGCGTCTCGCACCCAGTCCGCTTCGCCAGCTTGCACGGTCATCGCTTCGATCGTGAGCGAGCCTGCGAGAGCGGCTTCGGCGATGTCGGCTTCCCTGATCTCCTCTTCACCGAAAGCGGCCCGCCGGTGCCACTCGAGCTGGTCGCCGACCCGCAGGTCGCCGGCGGGCACGAACTTCCCGCCACCCGCGCTCGCTCGCCACACGAGGTGGTCCGCTGTCACGTCGAGAACGTGGCCCGACTTCGTCGTGACCCGCAGGACTTCCTTGATCCCGTTCGCCTTGGTGGCGACGACCTTGGTCAGGCCGTGCGCGTCGTACACCTTGGCACCCACGGCGTTCAGCTCGACGAAGCGACCGATCGGCACGGCGCCGCCGGGGGTGCTCACCAGGGCGTCGTACGGCTGGCACGCGCTGACCTGCTGTTTCGACGGCGTGCCGACGTTGAACCAGACCGGGGAGTTGAAGCTGAAGACCTGGTGCAGCAGCATCCAGGTGAGTTCGTGCTCGAAGATTTCGAGGTCCTGCGGCGTGGCGAAGTAGCCGTGGTCGCGGGCGGCCTTGACGTAGGTGTGCACGACCCGGTCGATGAGCTGCTTGAGGCTGCGCTCGCGCTGCGGGCTGCCGACGGCGCCGCGGAAGTACTTGCTGGTGACGATGTTGGTGGCGTTGACCGACCAGAACTCGGGGAACTCCACGCCGCGCTGCTCGAAGTTGACCGAGCCGTCGCGCCAGTTCGTCATGACGACGTCCCGCTGCTCCCAGGTCACCTGGTCGTACGGGTGCTGGCCTTCGGTCGTGAAGACGCGCCGCACGCTCAGCCCGCCGGCGGCCTTGCTCTTCTTGCCGGCGGCCGCGCGGGCCCCCGTTCCCACGGTTTCCGTCATCGGTTGAACCCTCTCCCGCAGCGGGACGGCTCAGTCGCCGTCTTCGCGCTGATCGCTGTCCTTCTCGGCAGCAGCACCCGCCATGGCCTCACGCAGGTCGGCGATTTCCTTCTCGAAGTCTTCGACCGAGGAGAAGGAGCGGTAGACACTGGCGAACCGGAGGTAGGCGACCCCGTCGAGCTCACGCAGCGGGCCCAGGATGGCCAGGCCGACCTCGTGACTCGGGATCTCCGCCAGCCCGGCGGAGCGGATCGACTCCTCCACGCGCTGTGCGAGCTGCTGCAGCGCGTCGTCGTCGACCGGCCTGCCCTGGCAGGCGCGGCGGACGCCGCTCACCACCTTGTCCCGGCTGAACTGTTCGGTGACCCCGGACCGCTTGACGACGGCGAGCACCATCGTCTCCGACGTCGTGAACCGCCGCCCGCACGACGCGCACGAGCGCCGCCTGCGGATCGCCTGGCCTTCATCCACCTCTCGGGAGTCGACGACCCGAGAGTCCGCATGCCGGCAGAACGGGCACCTCATCCGCCGATCACCTTCCCCTCCGCGCCGGCCGCCCGCGGTCGACGTCCCCGCGGCCACCACGCAACCCCTGCACCTGGTGATCGTTTTGTGGACATCCGGTGGGTAAAGGCCGACCAGCTGTGGACAACTGCTGCCCAGTCTACCCCAACCTGTGGACCAACTACAGCGGTGTAACTACTACATATAGCGGCGAAGGGTAGAACTCGAGAGGTGCGCGCGCAAGCGGCGCGCCGGACCCGGTCCACGCCCGGGTGAGCGCGGTTGACGGCCCCGGTGGATCAGGGTGCGGGGACGGCGGCGGCGTCCGCCACCGGGACGGTGAGCGGCAGCCCGGGCACCAGAACGGCCTGGTCCAGGCGATTCAGCTCCTTGATCCGGGCGACAACCGCGCCAGGCTCACTGTCTGGCGCGAATCGGGCGGCCAGCGAAGCGAGCGTGTCGCCCTGGCCGACGGACACCGTCGCCGTCCTCTCCGGCACCGGGGCGCCGGACGACCCGCTCCCCAGAAGACCCAATCCGGTGATCATGAGGCAGCTCGCGACGGCGAGCGCGGCGAGCCAGGGCCACCGCACCGGCACCCGCCGCGGCGCCGCGCACGGTGCCCCGGCCGGGCGCCGGCCCGCCAC
>NZ_JBSGJD010000419.1:1766-4986 GCF_053605405.1 Amycolatopsis sp. NPDC003861 | reverse complement strand
GTGTGTTGTTTCAGAGCTGTAGAGTGGATGCGTAACATCTTTGTAGGCAAGTCCTCGGCCTATTAGTACCAGTCAACTCGACAACACATTACTGTGCTTCCATTTCTGGCCTATCAACCCAATGGTCTGTTGGGGGCCTTAACCCACAAAGGGTGGGATACCTCATCTTGGAACAGGCTTCCCGCTTAGATGCCTTCAGCGGTTATCCCTTCCGAACGTGGCCAACCAGCCATGCCCTTGGCAGAACAACTGGCACACCAGAGGTTCGTCCGTCCCGGTCCTCTCGTACTAGGGACAGCCTTCCTCAAGTATCCTACGCGCGCGGCGGATAGGGACCGAACTGTCTCACGACGTTCTAAACCCAGCTCGCGTGCCGCTTTAATGGGCGAACAGCCCAACCCTTGGGACCTACTCCGGCCCCAGGATGCGACGAGCCGACATCGAGGTGCCAAACCATGCCGTCGATATGGACTCTTGGGCAAGATCAGCCTGTTATCCCCGGGGTACCTTTTATCCGTTGAGCGACACCCCTTCCACCAGGAGGTGCCGGATCACTAGTCCCGACTTTCGTCCCTGCTCGACATGTCTGTCTCACAGTCAAGCTCCCTTGTGCACTTGCACTCAACACCTGATTGCCAACCAGGCTGAGGGAACCTTTGGGCGCCTCCGTTACTCTTTAGGAGGCAACCGCCCCAGTTAAACTACCCATCAGGCACTGTCCCTGAACCAGATCATGGCCCGAGGTTCAGATTCCCAATTCGACCAGAGTGGTATTTCAACAACGACTCCACCACAACTAGCGTTGCAGCTTCACAGTCTCCCACCTATCCTACACAAGCCGAACCGAAAACCAATACCAAACTATAGTAAAGGTCCCGGGGTCTTTCCGTCCTGCCGCGCGTAACGAGCATCTTTACTCGTAGTGCAATTTCGCCGGGCCTGTGGTTGAGACAGCCGGAAAGTCGTTACGCCATTCGTGCAGGTCGGAACTTACCCGACAAGGAATTTCGCTACCTTAGGATGGTTATAGTTACCACCGCCGTTTACTGGCGCTTAAATTCTCAGCTTCACCCCCGAAGGAGTTAACCGGTCCTCTTAACGTTCCAGCACCGGGCAGGCGTCAGTCCATATACATCGTCTTGCGACTTCGCATGGACCTGTGTTTTTAGTAAACAGTCGCTTTCCGCTGGTCTCTGCGGCCACCCACCCCTAGCCCGCGAAGGGCTTCAGGATGTTTGGCCCCCCTTCTCCCGAAGTTACGGGGGCATTTTGCCGAGTTCCTTAACCACAGTTCACCCGATCGCCTTGGTATTCTCTACCTGACCACCTGTGTTGGTTTGGGGTACGGGCCGTGCATGCACTCACTAGAGGCTTTTCTCGGCAGCATAGGATCACTCTACTTCGCCTCAAACGGCTACACATCACGTCTCAGGATATATAGCTGGCGGATTTGCCTACCAACTTCCCTACACGCTTATACCAGGACAACCATCGCCTGGCGGAGCTACCTTCCTGCGTCACCCCATCGCTTGACTACTACGAAATCAGGTCCCACGCTCCGCCTGCAGTTTTGCCCGAAGGCTCCGCTGCAGGTTTTGGGTGGTTAGTATCAAACGCCTCGTCATGGGCGCACATGCTCGGGTACGGGAATATCAACCCGTTGTCCATCGACTACGCCTGTCGGCCTCGCCTTAGGTCCCGACTTACCCTGGGCGGATTAGCCTGGCCCAGGAACCCTTGGTCATCCGGCGGCAGAGTTTCTCACTCTGCATTCGCTACTCATGCCTGCATTCTCACTCCCACACCCTCCACCGCTAGCTTCCGCCACGGCTTCCCTGGATGCAGGACGCTCCCCTACCCATCAACACGACTACACAAGTCTCACAAGGAGACAAGTGGATCTATTGTGTCAATGACACAGCTTCGGCGGTGTGCTTAAGCCCCGCTACATTGTCGGCGCAGGACCACTTGACCAGTGAGCTATTACGCACTCTTTCAAGGGTGGCTGCTTCTAAGCCAACCTCCTGGTTGTCTGGGCAATCCCACATCCTTTCCCACTGAGCACACACTTAGGGGCCTTAGCTGGTGTTCTGGGCTGTTTCCCTCTCGACGACGAAGCTTATCCCCCGCCGTCTCACTGCCACGCTCTCACTAACCGGTATTCGGAGTTTGGTTGATTTCGGTAACCCGGTAAGGCCCCTAGACCATCCAGTAGCTCTACCCCCGGCAAGAAACACGTGACGCTGCACCTAAATGCATTTCGGGGAGAACCAGCTATCACGGAGTTTGATTGGCCTTTCACCCCTACCCACAGCTCATCCCCTCAGTTTTCAACCTAAGTGGGTTCGGGCCTCCACGACGTCTTACCGTCGCTTCACCCTGGCCATGGGTAGATCACTCCGCTTCGGGTCTAGACCACGCGACTACATTCGCCCTATTCAGACTCGCTTTCGCTACGGCTACCCCACACGGGTTAACCTCGCCACGCAGCACTAACTCGCAGGCTCATTCTTCAAAAGGCACGCCATCACCCAACAAGTAGGCTCTGACGGCTTGTAGGCACACGGTTTCAGGTACTCTTTCACTCCCCTCCCGGGGTACTTTTCATCTTTCCCTCACGGTACTCGTCCGCTATCGGTCTTCAGGAAGTATTTAGGCTTACCGGGTGGTCCCGGCAGATTCACAGCAAATTCCACGAGCTCGCTGCTACTCGGGAACACCAAACAAACAACCAACAATGCGTTTTCGCGTACGGGGCTCTCACCCACTCCGGCCGCCCATCCCAAGGCGTTCCACTAACACATGCGATCATTCCGAGGACTGTCAGATCCTCGACGCTGGGTCCCACAACACCGCCTGCACAACGCCTGACAGCTTGACATACAAACGGTTTAGCCTCATCCGCTTTCGCTCGCCACTACTCACGGAATCACGGTTGTTTTCTCTTCCTGCGGGTACTGAGATGTTTCACTTCCCCGCGTTCCCTCCACACACCCTATATATTCAGGTGCGGGTAACACCACATCACTGGTGCTGGGTTTCCCCATTCGGAAATCCTCGGATCACAGCTCGGTTGACAGCTCCCCGAGGCATATCGCAGCCTCCCACGTCCTTCATCGGCTCCTGAAGCCAAGACATCCACCATGTGCCCTTAACAACTTGACCACAAAGATGCTCGCATCCACTCTACAGTTCTCAAACACCACACCAGAAACAAACA
>NZ_JBSGJD010000418.1:0-5080 GCF_053605405.1 Amycolatopsis sp. NPDC003861 | reverse complement strand
GTTCGGTGCGTTGGACGCACCGAACGCCACATTGGGTGCGCTGGACGCACCCAACGCCACATTGGGTGCGCTGGACGCACCCAACGCCACATTGGGGCGCTCCGGTGACCACCTTCAAAGTGACCGTTCCGGCGTCCACGGCGAACCTTGGGCCGGGCTTCGACGCCTTCGGGATGGCGCTGAGCCTCTACGACGTCGTCGAAGTGCGGGTCACCGACACCGGGCTCAAGGTCGAGGTGATCGACGCGGGCGCCGGCGGCGTCGCCGACGTCCCCACCGACGAGACGCACCTGGTGGTGCGGGCGATCCGCGCGACCTGCGAGCACCTCGGCGTCGAGCTGCCCGGCCTGCACCTGCGCTGCCACAACGCGATCCCGCACGCGCGCGGCCTCGGCTCGTCCGCGGCCGCGGTCGTGTCCGGCGTCGCCGCCGGGTACGCGCTCGCCGGCCGCGGAATCGACGCGTTCGACGCGCTGCAGCTGGCCGCGGGCTTCGAAGGCCACGCCGACAACGCCGCCGCGAGCCTGCTCGGCGGCCTGGTCCTGGCCTGGTGCGACGGCGGCCGCTTCCACGCCGAACGGCTCACCCCGCACCCGTCGATCCGGCCGGTCGTCGCCGTGCCGTCGGTGCGCTCGGCCACCGCGACCACCCGCGGCCTGCTGCCGGCGACCGTGCCGCACGCCGACGCCGCGCACAACGCGGGCCGCGCCGCGCTCGCCGTCCACGCGCTGACGGCGAAGCCGGAGCTGCTGCTCACGGCGACCGAGGACCGGCTGCACCAGGATTACCGCGCCCCCGCCTACCCGGCGAGCACACAGCTGGTGGCGACGCTCCGTGCACAGGGAGTGGCCGCCGCCATCTCCGGCGCCGGTCCGACGGTGCTCGCGCTGACGACCGCGGGAATACTTCCGCCGGATGCCGGCGTTACCGATTTCGACGTCCTCGAGCTGCCCGTGGATCTCACGGGCGTGCAGGTTGCGGCTCAGTAAAGGGTGGGTCACGTGCCCGCCGCCACGCCCGCCACGCGGGGGGTGGTTGTTGCACCCGGCACCGCCGCGGTCTACCCTCGGGGGCGTTCGATCACCGTGCGTTTCCGCACCCGATGCCGGTCCCGGGGAATCCTCGGATCCGCATCCGTCGTCGATCCGCCGAATCCGCACCGCCTGGCAAGCGGGGTAACGCGGAACGACTTGGGCGGGTTTCCGGTTTCGGCGGTGCCGAATTCCGTGTCCTCCGTTTGGAGGACGCAAACCCCTGTGGTGGAGGCGCTCCAGCTGTGTTCCGCACGGCCGAAGAGCTCATCTCGCGTATCGGGGGGCAACTACGCCGGTTCGCGATCAGAAGCGAGCGGCAGTCCGCTGATCCACCTGGAGGCGTGGATCGGTCAGGAAGGACATGTGTGAGCAACACCGATCTTTTGAGCGACGTGAGCGGCACGGCCGAGACGAACGGCACCGCCCCCGCTCCCAAGCGGACGGTCGGCGGGCTGACCGGTAAGACCGTCGCCGAGCTGCGTTCGCTGGCTGGGGAGCTCGGCGTCGGCGAGACGACGGGCATGCGCAAGGGCGACCTGATCGCCGCGATCCGTGAGCGCCAGGGCAAGTCCCGCAAGCCGCGTGCGGCGGCCGAGACCTTGCCGCTGGAAGGTGTCGGCGAGCCGGCGAAGGCGGCCCCCAAGGCCGAGGCGCCCGCCGCTGCGGTGGAGACCAAGCCGGAGCCGAAGGCCGAGGCGCCCGCCTCCGCGCCGTCGGACGCGCAGCCGCAGGCCGAGCGCCCGCAGCAGGACGCCCAGCAGGGCCAGGACGGCCAGCCCGAGGAGGGCGGCCGCAGCCGGCGTCGCCGCGGTTCCAACCGCGCCGCCGGGGCCCCGGACGGCCAGCAGGGCGGCGACCGCCAGCAGGGCCAGGGCGACCGCCAGCAGGGCGGCGACCGGCAGCAGGGTCAGGGTGGCGACCGCCAGCAGGGCGACCGCAACCGCGACCAGCAGCGCCAGGGCGGTGGCAACCGCGGCGACAACCGGGGTGACAACCGCCAGGACGGCAACCGCGGCGACCGCCAGCGCAACAACCAGCAGGACGGCAACCGCGGTGACAACCGCAACCAGCAGCCGGACGACGACGAGGAAGGCGGCCGTCGCGGCCGTCGCTTCCGCGACCGCCGCCGCCGGGGCAGCGGGGGCGGCCGGGGCGAAGGCGGCTCGCCGGACACCGAGATCCGCGAGGACGACGTCCTGCTGCCCGTCGCGGGCATCCTGGACGTGCTGGACAACTACGCGTTCGTCCGCACCTCCGGCTACCTCGCCGGCCCGAACGACGTCTACGTCTCGCTGTCGCTGGTCCGCAAGTACGGCCTGCGCCGCGGGGACGCCATCACCGGTGTCGTCCGCCAGCCGCGGGACGGCGAGCAGCAGCGGCAGAAGTTCAACCCGCTGGTGCGCGTCGACTCGATCAACGGCCTGGAGCCGGACGAGGCCAAGCGGCGTCCCGACTTCACCAAGCTGACCCCGCTGTACCCGAACGAGCGGCTGCGCCTCGAGACCGAGTCGCACAAGCTCACCACCCGCGTGATCGACCTGATCATGCCGGTCGGCAAGGGGCAGCGCGCCCTGATCGTGTCCCCGCCGAAGGCCGGTAAGACCACGATCATGCAGGACATCGCGAACGCGATCTCCACGAACAACCCCGAGTGCCACCTGATGGTCGTCCTGGTCGACGAGCGTCCGGAAGAGGTCACCGACATGCAGCGCTCGGTGAAGGGCGAGGTCATCGCCTCGACCTTCGACCGGCCGCCGTCCGACCACACGTCGGTCGCGGAGCTGTCGATCGAGCGGGCCAAGCGCCTGGTCGAGATGGGCCACGACGTCGTCGTGCTGCTCGACTCGATCACCCGCCTCGGCCGCGCGTACAACCTGGCGGCCCCGGCGTCCGGCCGGATCCTGTCCGGTGGTGTCGACTCGACCGCGCTGTACCCGCCGAAGCGTTTCCTGGGTGCCGCCCGCAACATCGAGAACGGCGGCTCGCTGACCATCTTCGCCACGGCGATGGTCGAGACCGGCTCGACGATGGACACGGTCATCTTCGAGGAGTTCAAGGGCACCGGTAACGCGGAGCTCAAGCTCGACCGGAAGATCGCCGAGCGCCGCGTGTTCCCGGCGGTCGACGTCAACCCGTCCGGTACCCGCAAGGACGAGCTGCTGCTCTCGCCGGACGAGCTCGCGGTCACCGTGAAGCTGAGCCGGGTGCTGCACGCGCTCGACTCGCAGCAGGCCATCGACCTGCTGATCTCGCGGCTGCGGAAGACCAAGACGAACGTCGAGTTCCTGATGCAGGTGTCGAAGACCGCCCTCGGCGGCGGCGAAGACGACTGAGTCCCGTCTGAAAGGGGGCCTTCCCGGTGCGCCGGGGAGGCCCCCTTCGCGGTGGGAATAGCTGGTCAGCGGGGTGCGTTCCAGTACACGTCTGCCCGTCTGGCAGAATCACCCGCTGAAGTCCGGCGCCGGTTCACCCCGCGAGAACGACTGGGGACCCGGAGCCAACGAGAGAGGACACCATGAAGAGCGGTATTCACCCCGAGTACGTGGTCACGAACGTGAACTGCGACTGCGGCAACAGCTTCACCACGCGCAGCACCAAGACCAGCGGCAACATCCACGTCGAGATCTGCTCGAACTGCCACCCGTTCTACACGGGCAAGCAGAAGATCATGGACACCGGTGGCCGGGTCGCGCGCTTCGAGGCTCGCTACGGCAAGCGCCAGAAGAAGGCCGACGCCAAGTAGCTTTTCCGACGACGCCCACTCGCCCGCGCGAGTGGGCGTCGTTTTTTGTCTTGTTCCCGGGCTGAGAGGTGGCAGAGGTGGATTCGAGCTCGCTCAAGGGGCTGCTCGCCGAGCACGCGGAGCTGGAGCAGCAGCTGGCGGACCCGGCGGTGCACGCCGACCAGGGGCGCGCCCGCAAGCTCGGCCGCCGCTACGCCGAGCTGACGCCGGTGGTGCGGGCCGTCCACGAGCTCGACACGGCCCGGGACGACCTCGCGGCCGCGCGGGAGATGGCCGCGGAGGACGCGGAGTTCGCCGCCGAGGCCGAGGAGCTCAGCGCGAAGATCCCCGACCTGGAGTCGAAGCTCACCGAGCTCCTGCTGCCGCGCGACCCGTACGACGGCTCCGACGTCGTGATGGAGATCAAGTCCGGCGAGGGCGGCGAAGAGTCGGCCCTGTTCGCGGGCGACCTGCTGCGGATGTACCTGCGCTACGCCGAGCGCCACGGCTGGAAGGCGGAAGTCCTCGACTCGGTGGACTCCGACCTGGGCGGCTTCAAGGACGTCACGCTGTCGATCAAGACGAAGTCGGCCGAGGTCGACGGGGTGTGGTCGCGCTTGAAGTTCGAGGGCGGCGTCCACCGCGTCCAGCGCGTGCCGGCGACCGAGTCCCAGGGCCGGATCCACACCTCGGCGTCCGGCGTGCTCATCTACCCGGAGCCGGAGGAGGTCGAGGTCGAGATCGACCCGAACGACCTGCGCATCGACGTGTTCCGGTCCTCGGGCCCGGGTGGCCAGAGCGTCAACACGACCGACTCGGCGGTCCGGATCACCCACCTGCCGACCGGCATCGTGGTGTCCTGCCAGAACGAGAAGTCCCAGATCCAGAACCGCGCCCGGGCGCTGCAGGTGCTCCAGGCCCGCCTGCAGGCGATCGCGGAGGAAGAGGCGGCGGCGAAGGCGTCGGACGCGCGCAAGTCGCAGGTCCGCACGGTCGACCGCTCGGAGCGCATCCGGACGTACAACTTCCCGGAGAACCGGATTTCCGACCACCGGGTGAACTACAAGGCCTACAACCTGGACCAGGTCCTGGACGGCGATCTCGACGGCGTGCTGGACGCCCTGGCGACGGCGGACCGCGAAGAGCGCCTGGCGGCTCAGTCCGGCTGACGCCGTGTCGACCTCCTGATCACGCGTGTCGGCTTCCGGATCACGCGTGCTAGAAGGGACGACGCGGGGCTGGTGTCACGCGTCCGAGGTTCGTTGACAGCGGCCCGGCGATGCGCCACATTGGGTGCGTCCAACGCAACCAACGCCACATTGGG
>NZ_JBSGJD010000417.1:0-5164 GCF_053605405.1 Amycolatopsis sp. NPDC003861 | reverse complement strand
CGACGGGCGGCCGATCAGGCAGGTCGCCAGGTCGAGCCGCCGCCGCATGCCGCCCGAGTACGTCCCGACCGGGCGGTCGGCCGCCGCGGTCAGGTCGAACCGCTCGAGCAGCTCGGTGGCCCGCTCGCGGGCCCCCCGCCGGCCGAGGTGCAGCAGGGTGCCGAGCAGCTGGAGGTTCTGCCGCCCGGTGAGCAGCTCGTCGACCGCGGCGTACTGGCCGACCAGCCCGATCCGGCGCTGGACCTCCTTCGCCTGCGTGGCCACGTCGAAACCGGCCACCCGGGCGGTGCCGCCGTCCGGGCTCAGCAGCGTCGCGAGAACCCGGACGGTCGTGGTCTTGCCGGCGCCGTTGGGGCCGAGCAGGCCCAGCACCGAGCCGGCGGGCACCCGCAGGTCGATGCCGGCCAGGGCCTGGTGCTCGCCGAAGCCCTTGCGCAGGCCCGTGACTTCGATGGCCGCTTCGCGGTCGAGCGCGTCGCTCGCCATCAGCCGGCGTCCTGCAGGCTCTTCGGGCGCAGGTCCGTCCAGGTGGCCTCGACGTGGGCGACCGCCTCCGCGCGGGAGCTGTCCCCCAGCACGACGTCCCACCCCGGTGGCACCGCCGCGAACACCGGCCAGATGCTGCGTTCTTCCTCGGCGTTGACCAGGACGAGGAACCGGCCGTTCTCGTCGTCGAATGGACTCGTCACTTCACATCTCCGTCTGTCTCGGGCAGCTTGCTGTCATGGTGTTCGGACCGGCTGACGGCGCGCTGACCGCCACCTGACCCGCTAGGCGATGGTGCGGTACTTCCGGAAGCTCAGGGCGCAGGCCAGCACGAGCGTGACGACGAGGGTGATGGCCACGACCACGCCGGGGTGCTGGGCGGGGAACCCGGTTTCGTCGACCGGTGTGCCCCACATGCGGCGGACGGCGGTGGTCACCGAGCTGACCGGGTTCCACTCCGCGACCGGCCGCAGCCACCCGGGCAGCCGGTCGGTCGACATGAACGCGTTGGAGAGGAAGGAAAGCCCGAGCGTGGCCACCGCGCCGATGCCGTCGATCGCCTCGGGGTTGCGCAGCGACAGGCCGAGCAGGATGCCGACCCAGATCATCGCGTAGAGGAACACGACGAGCAGGGCGAGCCCGCCGACGAGCGGCAGGAACCCGGTGTGCACCCGGCCGCCGACGAGCAGCCCGGAGGCCACGGTGATGGCGAGCGCGATCAGGCCGACCACGAGGTCGCCGAGGGAGTGCCCGATCAGCACGGCGGGCCGGACGATCGGCAGCGAGCGGAACCGGTCGGTCAGGCCGCCGTTGAGATCGGTGGCGACGGCGATGGCGGTGGGCGCGATGCCGGCCAGGCCGACCTGCATCAGCGCCGCCGGGAACAGGAACTCCGGGTAGCTGCCGCTGCCCGGCACGATCACCGCGTCCTTGAACACGTACCCGATGGCCAGCATGGTGATCAGCGGGTTCAGCGTGACCGCCAGCAGGCGGCCGGGAACGTTGCGCAGGTGGGTGAGCCGGCGCCCGGCGAGCGCCAGCACCTCCACCACGGCGTCGGAAACCCGCCCGGTCCGCACCGGGGCAATCACAGTCATTCGTCCTCCTCGGAAGAGCCGTCCAGAGCGGCGGCGACGATCCGGCCGATGGCGGCCTGGGCTTGCGGGTGCATCATGAATTCGTGCCCGCAGCCGATGCGGTGCGTCTCGATCGCGCCGTCGACGTGCGGTGCCCAGCGGCCGGGCCGCTCGGCGAGGTCGGCTTCGGAGAGGCCGTCGGCCGCCAGGAACAGCAGCAGGCGCCCCGAGAAGCGGGCGGGCTCGTACCGGAGCGCGAGCTCGCCGTTGTTGCTCATCACGTCCAGCACGCGGGCCATCCGCTCCTCGCCGATCCCGGCCAGCCGCGACCCGCCCCGGCGCAGGACGTCGATGACGGCCGCCGGGGACAGGCCGGCGTCCTCGTCGGCGTCGAAACCGAGGTGCTCGAGGAAGCTGACCAGCAGCTCGTGGCGGGTCGGCGGGGCCTGGCCGTCGGCCTCGACCGGGAAGCTGTCCAGCACGCACAGCGTCTCGACCTGCTCCCCGGCTTCCTGCAGCTGCACGGCGATTTCGTGCGCCAGCAGCCCGCCGAAGGACCAGCCGAGCAGGTGGTACGGGCCCGCCGGCTGGATCGCGCGGATCCGGGCGGCGTACTCCTCGGCGACGTCCTCGACGCTGACCGGCAGTTCGCCGTCCCCGCCGATGTTCGGCGACTGCAGCCCGTACATCGGGCGGCCGGGGGCGAGGTGCTGGACGAGCCCGAGGTAGGGCAGGCTCAGCCCGAGTCCCGCGTGCACGCAGAACAGCGGCGCGCGGTCGCCGTCCGGCCGGATCGGCAGCACGGGCGCGAACGGGTCGAGCACGTCACCCGCGCCGCCGCCGGTGCCGGCCAGCGCGGCGAGGCGCCCGACGGTCCCGTGCGTCAGGACGTCCGCGACGGTGAAGTGCAGACCGGCGTTGCGGGCCAAGGCGACGAGCCGGACGGAGAGCAGGCTGTTGCCGCCCAGGGTGAAGAAGTCGGCGTCGGCGTCGACCTCGGGCAGGCCGAGGGTTTCGGCGAAGGCCAGCCGGAGGACCTCCGCGGCGGCAGTGCCGGCTTTCCGTTCGGGCGTGGGCAGGTTCGCGTGGTCGAGGTCGCCGGCCGCAGTGAGCGGGATGGCCTCGAGGGCGACAATCGCCGACGGGACCGCGAAGTCCGGCAGTTCCCGCGCGAGGTGTTCGCGCAGGTCGTCGCCGCGGCCGACGACGTAGGCGACGAGCTGGTCGTCCCGGACCACGACGGCGGCCGCGGCGACCCCGGGGTGCCGCAGGAGCGCGGCCTCGACCTCTCCCGGCCGGACGGCGAACCCGCGGGCCCGCAGGGTGCCGCCGACCGGTTCGAGGCTCCCGTCGAGGCGGCGGCGGACGACGTCGCCGGTGCGGAACATCCGGGCGCCGGGGGCGAAGGGATCGGCGACGAAGTGCGTGGCGGTGCGGCCGGGTTCTCCCGCGAAGCCGCGGGCGGGGGTCGCGAGCCAGAGGTCGCCGTGGGCGCCGGGTGGGACGGGCCGGAGGGTGTCGTCGAGGACGTAGGCCCGGGACGAGGGCGGCAGGGTGCCGGGTTCGGCCGGGCCGGTGAGGGTCCGGTAGTGGGTGTGGACTTCGGCGCCGGCCCGGTAGAGCCGTTCGGTGAGCGGGGCGGCGAGGGGCTCGCCGGCGACGATCAGCCGGACACCGGCGAGGGCCGGTTCGTGCCGGGCCGCGAGCGCCCGGACCTGGTGCGGGGTGGCGAAGAGGACGGCGGGCAGTTCGCCTTCGAGGAGTTGCGCGAGGGCGGCGGGATCGCCGGTTTCGGCCTCGGCGAGGTGGACCGACCCGCCCGCGGCCAGCGCGGCGAGGATCGCGGGGATGGCCTCGGGCAAGTCCGGGACGACGACCCGGCGACCGGCGGGAATGGACCCCTGCAGGGCGGCAACGGACTCGGCCAGCGCACGGCGGGTGAGGACGGTGCCGTCCGGCAGGTGCGCGGCCGCGTGGGCGGGAGCGATCGGCGCGGCGGAGGAGGCAGCGCCGCCGGACCTTGATCCGCCGGAAGCCGACGAGCCGACCTCGGCCGCCGCCGCGGGGCCACCCACCGGGCGGCCCGCCTCGGCGAGCGCCGCCGGACCAAGATCCGCGCGGCCGACCTCGATCGTCGCTCCGGGCTGCCCGGTCGGCTCGACCAAGCGGTACGCGGCCCCGGCTTGGAGGGCGGCCAGGACGTGCATCACCCGGTCCAGCGCCGACTCCGCGGCGATCGTCACCGTCCACTCCGGACCGACCCCGCGGGCCGTCAGCTTGCGGGCCGCTTCGGTCACGCGGCGGCGCAGCTGGGCGTGGCTCACCCGGCCGCCCTTCCCGATCAGTGCCGGTCCGCGGCCGCTCCGCAGTGCCGGCAGTTCGGCCGGTTCCGCAGCCACGACAACCGGATCCTGCTCGCCCAGGTCGATCGCGCTCAGCGGCAGCGACGGATCTTCCGCCACCGCCGACAGCAACCGGCTCAGGCGGGTGGCCAGGAACTCCGCCGTCTCCGGGGTGAACAGGTCCGCGCAGTACTCGATGCTTCCCTCCAGGCCTCCCTCCCCCGGGCGCTCGCCGAGCTGGAACGTCAGGTCGAACTTGAACTTCGCGCCCGTCGGCGGGAGGATCTCCGGCCGCACCGACAGGTCGCCGATCGTGAAACGCGGGTCCGGGACCTCGTAGTACGACAACATCACCTGGAACAACGGCTGCCGCGACAGCGAGCGCGCCGGGCGGGCCAGCTCGAGCAGGAGCTCGAACGGGAGGTCCTGGTGCGCGTACGCCTCGAGGTCGGTGTCGCGCACCCGGGCGACCAGCTCGGCGAACGTCGGGTTGCGGCCGGTGTCGGTGCGCAGGACCAGCGTGTTCACGAAGAACCCCACCAGGCCGTTCGTCACCTCCTCCGACCGGCCCGCCACCAGGCTGCCCAGCGGGATGTCCGTGCCCGCGCCGTGCTTGGTGAGCAGCGCGGCCACCGCCGCCTGGACCACCATGAACACGCTCGCACCCGACCGGCGGGCCAGCGCGGTCAGTGCTTTGTGGACGGTCGGGGGTACCTCGAACCCGACCGAACCGCCCCGGAAAGCGGTCGTGCCCCGGCGCGGGAGGTCCGCGGGCAGCCGCAGCTCGTCGGGGAGGCCGGCGAGCGCGTCGCGCCAGTACTCCCACTGCCGGTCCGCCGCCTGGCGGTCGTCGAGCAGTTCGCGCTGCCAGACCGCGTAATCGGCGTACTGCGCCGGCAGGTCCGCCCACCCGGGCCGGGCGCCTCGCACCCGGGCGTCGTACGCGGTCGCCAGGTCGCGGGCCAGGACGTCCACCGACCAGGCGTCGCCCGCGATGTGGTGCAGGACGAGCAGCAGGACGTGCTCGGCCCCGACGCGGTACAGCGTCGCCCGCAGCGGGCGGTCCGTGGCCAGGTCGAACGCGCGGCCCGCCTCGGCCGCCAGCTCATCGGTGAGCTCGTCTTCGGCGATCGTCGCCGTGGCCAGCGCCGGGGCGGGCGGCAGGATCCGCTGGTACGGGACGCCGTCGACGTCCGGGAAGACCGTCCGCAGGATCTCGTGCCGCGCGTGGTCGGGGGGGGGCGCGGCCGCCCGCGCCGC
>NZ_JBSGJD010000416.1:0-5184 GCF_053605405.1 Amycolatopsis sp. NPDC003861 | reverse complement strand
CGGTCGGTGCGGTAGCGGGTGATCTGGAAAATCTGTGCGCTGGCGGGGAAGCCGAGATCGTCGGGGGCGGGCATCGTTTCGATGGTGCGTTGTTCGAGGCGGCCGTGCCCGATTCCGGTGCTGGTGTGGTGGGTGGCGTGGGGCCAGGGCAGTGCGGTGAGGCGGGTGTGGAGCCGGTGCTGGTTCGCTTTGACGGTGAACACGTAGTGCGCGCCGCGCTGGTCCAGGTAGCGGGCGAGGCCGCGGGTGGTGTGCAGGGCGTCGGCGGTGACCACGACGCCGGTGAGGTCGAGGGGGTCCAGCAGTGGCTGCATCGAGGTGATCTCGCTGGTCCCGGCGGTGACCTGCTGCTGGGCCAGCACGGTGCCGTTGTGGTGGGTCAGTGCGGAGAGCAGATGGACTCCCGCTCCGCCGGTGCGGGCGAAGGTGCCGCGCAGGGATTTGCCGTCCACCGCGATCGCTGCGTGAGTGCCGGTGTGGGTGGTGATCCAGCCGCTGACCGCGGTGTCGAGGTCGTCGCCGTCGATGTCGCAGAGTACTCGCCGGATGGTGGCCTCGTCCGGGGGAACGTGCCGGTCGCGGCGGGGATCGAACCGGGTGCCAAGCCGGGCCAGCACCCGTTGTGGTGCGTCGGCGGCCCATTCCCCGATCGCGGTGAACGACTGGGCCCCGGCCGCGACTGCGGCCGCAGCCAGCGCCAGGACCGATCCCAGTGAATGCCGCACCCCGCGCCGCTTCCGCGGATCGGGTATGAGAGCCAGGTAGTCACGCAGGTCAGCTACGTGGTCGAGGTCGGCAGAGGCCAGCCGGGCCAGCACAGCGGGTATGGGAGAAGAAGCAGCAGCAGGCACGGCTCTCTCACAGATCATGGGCTTCGACAACCACATGATCACCACCGAGAGCCGTGCCTGCCTGCAACGACACGACTTTGCCGGAACCCTGCCAGAGAGGGCGGGGGACGGCGAAGTCCGCCGGTGCGGTTCCGGCGCTCCTCGGAGGTCGTAGGCGCCGGTGCGGGCGAGGCACCCGACTTTGCCGGAACCCTGCCAGGGTGGGCGGGGGATGTTATGGCTGGACGGTCAGCTGGAGAACCAGAAGATCGCGCCGCCGATGGCCAGCAGAGCCGCGATGCCCAAGACCACCGCCAGGAACTTCGACGACTTCCAGGTCGACCAGACCCCGCCCACCAGGAAACCTCCGAGGGCGAGCAACAACACCCCGACCACTCCGTTGCTCACAGGACGCCCTTCGTCGAGGGGATGCCGCCCGCGCGCGGGTCCGGCTCCGTGGCCGCGCGCAGCGCCCGGGCCACCGCCTTGTACTCCGCCTCCGCTATGTGGTGGGGGTCGCGGCCGTGGATCACCCTTACGTGCAAGGCGATCTGCGCGTGGAACGCCAGCGAGTCGAACACGTGGCGGGTCAGCACGAACGGGTAGTTTCCGCCGATCGTGAACGTGTTGAACTGCTCCGGCTCGCCCACGTGCACGCAGTACGGCCGACCCGAGACGTCGATCGCCGCGTGGGCCAGGGTTTCGTCCATCGGGATCCAAGCGTCGCCGAAGCGGCGGATTCCGCTCTTGTCGCCCAGGGCCTGGCGGATCGCCTGGCCCAGCACGATCGCCGTGTCCTCGACCGTGTGGTGGGCGTCGATGTGGACGTCGCCCGTGGCTTCCACCTTCAGATCGAGCGAGCCGTGGACGCCGAACGCCGTCAGCATGTGGTCGTAGAACGGGACGCCGGTCGAGATCTCGACCTCACCCGTCCCGTCGAGGTCCAGCTGCACGGAGATCGAGGACTCCTTGGTGGTCCGTTCGACCTTGCCGATGCGGGTCATCGGGAAACTTCCTTACTCGCCTCGAGGAAGGCGTCGTTCTCTTCCGGGGTGCCGATGCTCACGCGCAGGTGACCGGGGATGCCCGGGTCGCGGATCAGCACCCCGCGATCCAAATAGGACTGCCACGCCGCCGCCGGGGAGGCAAACCGTCCGAAGAGGACGAAGTTCGAGTCGCTCGGCACCGGGTCGTACCCCAGTCCCGCCAACGCCTCCACGACGCGGTCGCGCTCCGCGGCCAGCTTGTGCACACTATCCAAAGTGGCGTCCGCGTGCCGCAGGGCCGCCCGTGCCGCCGCCTGCGTCAGGCGCGAGAGGTGGTAGGGCAGGCGCACCAGCTGCAGCGCGTCGACCACCGCCGGCGCCGCCGCCAGGTAGCCGAGGCGGCCGCCCGCGAAGGCGAACGCCTTGCTCATCGTCCGCGACACGATCAACGACAACGGGTAGTCCGCCAGCAGCGAGACCGCGCTCGGCTGGGACGAGAACTCCGCGTACGCCTCATCGACGACCACCATTCCGGTGGCCGCGTCGAGCACCGCGCGCAGCTCGTCGAGCGGGATCGAGCCGCCCGTCGGGTTGTTCGGGCTGGTCACGAACACGATGTCCGGCCGCTTCGAGCGAACGAGAGCGGCCGCCGCGGCCGTGTCCAGCGAAAAGTCGTCGCGGCGGGGCGCCGGGACCCACTCGGTGCGGGTGCCGGACGCGATGATCGGGTGCATCGAGTACGACGGCTCGAAGCCCAGCGCGCTGCGCCCCGGCCCACCGAAGGCCTGCAGGATCTGCTGCAGCACCTCGTTGGACCCGTTCGCCGCCCAGACGTTCGCCTCCGACAGCACCACCCGCGTCGACACGCTCAGGTAGTCCGCCAGGTCCTGCCGCAGCGCGAGCGCGTCGCGATCCGGGTAGCGGTGCAGCTCGGCCGCCTCCGCACGGACCGCCTCCGCCACGTCCGCGACCAGCGCGGGCGGCGGCGGGTACGGGTTCTCGTTCGTGTTCAGCCGGACCGGGACGTCCAGCTGCGGCGCCCCGTAGGGCGACTTCCCGCGCAGGTCTTCGCGCAGCGGCAGCTGGTCCAGCGTGACCTCTTCGCCGATCGTCATCGGACCGAACCTCCGAAGCGCGCGGCGACGGCCTCGCCGTGCGCGGGCAGGTCCTCGGCGTCGGCCAGCGCGACGACGCGGCCGGCGACCTCGCGCAACGCGTCCTCGGAGTAGTCCACGACGTGGATGCCCTTGAGGAAGCTCTGCACGGACAGGCCCGAGGAGTGGCGGGCGAACCCGCCGGTGGGCAGCACGTGGTTGGACCCGGCGCAGTAGTCGCCGAGCGACACCGGGGCGTACGCGCCGACGAAGATCGCGCCCGCGTTGCGGACCCGGGCGGCGACCGCACGCGCGTCCGCCGTCTGGATCTCCAGGTGCTCGGCGGCGTACGCGTCGACGACCCGGAGCCCATCCTCCACTGTGGACACCAGGATGACGCCGGACTGCTTGCCGGCCAGCGCTTCGGCGACCCGCGAGCTGTGCTTCGTCGCGGCGACGCGGTCGACCAGCTCCTGGTCGACGGCGTCGGCCAGCGCGGTCGACGTCGTCACCAGGACGCTCGCCGCGAGGGGGTCGTGCTCGGCCTGGCTGATCAGGTCGGCGGCGACGTGCACCGGGTCGGCCGTCTCGTCGGCGAGGATGGCGATCTCGGTGGGCCCGGCCTCGGCGTCGATGCCGATCAGGCCGCGCAGGAGCCGCTTGGCCGCGGTGAGGTAGATGTTGCCGGGGCCGGTGACGATGTCGACCGGCGCCAGTTCGGCGCCGTCGGTGTCCGTGCCGCCGTACGCCAGCAGCGCAACGGCCTGCGCGCCACCGGCCGCCCACACCTCGTCGACGCCGAGGAGCTCGGCCGCGGCGAGGATGGTCGGGTGCGGCAGCCCGCCGAACGCGGCCTGCGGCGGCGAGCAGACGACCAGCGAGCCGACCCCGGCGATCTGCGCCGGGACGACGTTCATCACCACGGTCGAGGGGTACACTGCCAGCCCGCCCGGGGCGTACAGCCCGACGCGCTCGACCGGCACCCACTTCTCGGTGACCGTGCCGCCCTCGACGACGGTGGTGGTGACGTCGGTGCGGCGCTGCTCGGCGTGCACCTTCCGGGCCCGGGCGATCGACTCCTCCAGCGCGGCCCGCACCGCCGGGTCGAGCTCTTCCAGAGCGCGGGTCAGCGACGCCCGCGGCACGCGCACGGACGCCGGGCGCACCTTGTCGAACTTCTCGGTGTACTCGAGGACGGCTTCGACACCGCGGTCACGGACCGCCTCGACCACCGGGCGCACGTGATGCAGCGCCGCGTCCACGTCGTATTCGGCGCGGGGAAGCGTGGCGCGCAGTTCGGCGGCGGTCGGGACCTGCCCGCGCAGGTCGGTGCGGTTCAACATGCCCCCAGGGTACGAGGTCACACCCAGCGGCTTTTCAGCGATACTCCCCGGTGACGGCCGATCCCAGCATGCAGGAGGCAGCGGTGGCGCGAATCGCGTTGTGCCAGGTCAACTCGGGTGACGATCCGGAGGCGAACCTGAAGCTCGTTCGCGAAGGCGTCGAGGCCGCGGTGGCGGACGGCGCGCGGATCGTCGTGTTCCCCGAAGCGGCCATGGCGCGCTTCGGACGGCCCCTGGAGCCGGTCGCGGAAGCGCTCGACGGCCCGTGGGCGTCGGCCGTGGCCGCGATCGCCGCCGAGTACGACGTGGTCGTCGTCGCCGGCATGTTCACCCCGGCCGACGACGGGCGGGTCCGCAACACGCTCCTGGTCACCGGCGGCGGGCACCACCGCGGCTACGACAAGATCCACCTCTACGACGCCTTCGGGTTCGCCGAGTCCGACACGGTGGCGCCCGGGTCCACGGCGACCACGTTCGAGCTGGACGGCGTCGTCTACGGCGTCGCCACCTGCTACGACGTGCGGTTCCCGGAGCTGTTCCGCGCGCTGGCCGACGACGGCGCCGACGTCGTGCTGCTGCCGGCGTCGTGGGGCGCGGGCGAGGGCAAGCGCGAGCAGTGGGAGGTGCTGGTGCGGGCGCGGGCCCTGGATTCGGGCTGCTGGGTGCTGGCGTGCGGCCAGGCCGACCCCGCGGCGACGGGCGTCACGGTCAACCCGAAGGCACCGACGGGGATCGGGTACTCGCTGGTCGCGGACGGCTTCGGCCGGGTGGTCGCCCAGGCCGGGGCGGCGCCGGAGACGCTGCTCGTGGACGTCGATCCGGCGGTGTCGGCCAAGGCCCGCGCCGCCACGGGAGCCTTGGCCAACCGGCGCCTCTAGCGCCCCAATGTGGCGTTCGGTGCGTCCAGCGCACCCAATGTGGCGTTCGGTGC
>NZ_JBSGJD010000415.1:0-5189 GCF_053605405.1 Amycolatopsis sp. NPDC003861 | reverse complement strand
CAACGCTGACCCTCGCCACAAGCGCCCCAATGTGGCGTTGGGTGCGTCCGACGCACCGAACGCCACATTGGGTGCGTCTGACGCACCGAACGCCACATTGGGGCGCTCTGGTCAGGCGTCCGCGTTCTTCCTGATCCGGTCCGCGAACTGCTGGGCCGTCGCCGCGCGCTTGACCTTGCCCGACGGCGTCTTCGGCAGGCTTCCCGCCGGGAGCACCACCACCGCGTACGGCCGCATGTCCACCGCGTCGCGGACCCGGGCCGACACCTGCTTCATCAGGTTCTTCTCGGCCTCGGCGTCGCCCGCCAGCTTCGACTCCACGACCACCGCGAACCGCTCGCGGCGGCTGCCCGCGTCCAGCCGGACCGCCACCGCGTTGCCCGCCCGCACGCCCTCGACCGACGTCGCCGCGCGCTCGATGTCCGTCGGGTACAGGTTGCGGCCGCCCATGATGATGACGTCCTTGCGGCGGCCGCAGATAACGATCTGGCCGTCCACCAGGTAGCCGAGGTCGCCGGTGTTCAGCCACCCGGCGTCGTCCTGCGTCGCGAGCGGGCCGTCCATGGTCAGGTAGCCCGGCGTCACGGCCTCGCCGCGCAGCCGGATCTCGCCGACCTCGCGCTCGCCCAGCCGCGCGCCCGACTCGTCGACGATCTCCGCCTCCAGCCCGTCGAGGGGCCGCCCGAGCAGCGCGAACGACCGGACACCGTCGGTGCCGCGCCGCGGGTCGCCCTCCGGCACCGGCACCGCGCGGTTGTCCGCCTCCAGCGCGTCGGCTTCGACGACGTCCTGGGTGAGGCCGGTGAACAGCGGCGCGAACGACACCGCGAGCGTCGCCTCCGCCATGCCGTAGGCCGGGAAGACGCACTCGGCGGGCATCTTGAACCGGGCGCCGGCGTCCACAAAGGTCTGGACGGCGGTCTCGTCGATCGGCTCGGCGCCGTTCAGCGCGATGCGCAGCTTCGAGAGGTCGTAGGCGTCGTCCTCGTCGACACGCGCCATCCGGCGCCCGACGATGGCGTACGCGAAGTTCGGCGCGGCCGTCGTGGTGCCGTGGTACTTGGTGATCAGTTCCGGCCAGATCAACGGCCCCGAGAGGAACTCGACCGGCGTGATCTTGACCAGCTCGACGCCGAAGGTCATCGGCACGGTCAGGAAGCCGACCATGCCCATGTCGTGGAACGTCGGCAGCCACGACACCATCACGTCGACGTCGAAGTCGAACTCCGCGCGCTCGACCATGGCCTTGACGTTGGAGTACAGGTTCCCGTAGGTGATCCGGACGGCCTTGGGGTCGGCGGTCGAGCCGCTGGTGAGCTGCAGGAGCGCGGTGTCGCCCTCGTCGGTGGTGACGACGTCGGCGAGCGGCTCGGCCGCGGCGAGCTCGGTGATGAGCTGGAACCCGATGCCCTTCTCCTCCAGCACCGGCGCGAGCTGGTCGAAGGGCTCGCCCAGCAGCACCAGGTCGGAGCCGATCATCCCGAGCACCCGCACGGTGTCCTCGGCCCACTCGGCGAGGTCGGTGCGCGGGGTCGGCTGGTGCAGCATGGTGACGCTGCCGCCGGCCAGCCAGACGGCCTGCACGGTCGGTGCGATCAGCACCGGCGCGGCGGCCAGCACGGCGACCGCACCCCCGCGTTCGAACCCGCCGGCCACCAGGCCACCGGCGATCCGCCGCGCCTCGGCGTGCACCTCGGCCCAGGTCCGCCGGACCGGCTCCTTCGGCTCCCCGGTGACCATGCCGCGCTGCTGCCCCCGCTTCGTCGCGGTGGCGACGAGCGTGTCCACGAACCTGCTCATAGCGGGAACATTACTGTCTGGACGTCAACATCCGCCGAGCAACGCGGAAACGGGGCCTCGAAGCCGGCGGTCCACCTGGCGCTGCCCCCGCAGCCGGACGACGACGAGCTCGGGGCCTGCTCGCCCCTGCCACTCGATCGGCCGCCCGAGCGGTTCGTCCGGCCCGGCGACTCTCATTCCAGCAGCTCGGACGTCTCCAGCCAGCGGCCCTCGACGTCCTCGATCTCGCCCTGGACGCCCTTCAGCTCGGCGTTCAGCTCCATCAGCTTCGCCGGGTCCGTCGCGGCCGCCAGCAGGGACGCGTGGAGCTTCTCCTCCTTCGCGTGCAGCTGGTCGAGCTTGCGCTCCAGGCGGCCGAGTTCCTTCTGGGCCGCGCGCAGGTCCGCCGCCGACTTCTTCGCCTCCACCTTCTCCACCGAAGGCGCCGGGCCGGAGACCGGACGAGCCGCTGCCCGGCGGTTCAGGTACTCCTCGATGCCGCCCGGCAGGTGGGTGATCCGGCCGTCGCCGAACAGGGCGACGATCGTGTCGCACACCCGCTCCACCAGGTAGCGGTCGTGGGACACCACCACCATCGTGCCCGGCCAGCCGTCGAGGAGGTCCTCCAGCTGCTGGAGCGTGTCGATGTCCAGGTCGTTCGTCGGCTCGTCGAGCAGCAGCACGTTCGGCTCGGCCATCAGCAGCCGGCACAGCTGCAGCCGGCGGCGCTCGCCACCCGACAGGTCCCCGACCGGGGTCCACTGGCGGGCGGCCGGGAAGCCGAGCTTCTCGCCCAGCTGCGACGCCGTCATCTCCTGCTTGCCGAACACCACGCGCCCGGCCACCTGCTCGATCGCCTGCAGCACGCGCAGGTCGCCGGGCAGGTCGTCGAGCTCCTGACGCAGGTGCGCGAGCGCGACCGTCTTGCCCTCGATCCGGCGCCCCGTCGAGCCCTCGACGTCACCGCCGAGCAGCTTCAGCAGCGACGTCTTGCCCGAGCCGTTGACGCCGACGAGGCCGATCCGGTCGCCCGGGCCGATCCGCCAGGTGACGTGGTCGAGCAGCGTCCGCTCGCCCACCGCGTACGTCGTGTCTTCCAGCTCCAGCACGGTTTTCCCGAGCCGCCGCTTCGCGAACGCCTGCAGTTCGACGGAGTCGCGCGGCGGCGGGACGTCGGCGATCAGCGCTTCGGCCGCCTCGACGCGGTAGCGCGGCTTCGACGAGCGCGCCTGCGGGCCGCGGCGCAGCCACGCCAGCTCCTTGCGGGCCAGGTTCTGCCGCTTCTCCTCGGCCGTCGCGGCCAGGCGCGCCCGCTCGGCGCGCGCGAAGATCCAGTCGGCGTAGCCACCTTCGTACTGCTCGACGCGGCCGTTCGCGACCTCCCACGTCAGCGTCGCCACCGTGTCGAGGAACCACCGGTCGTGCGTGACGACCACGACGGCGACCTTCCGGGCCAGCAGGTGGTCGGCGAGCCAGCGGACACCTTCGACGTCCAGGTGGTTGGTCGGCTCGTCGAGCACGATCAGGTCGAGTTCGCCGGTCAGCGCGGCGGCCAGGGAGACCCGGCGCCGCTCGCCGCCGGACAGGTTCGCCGTCGGCGTGTCCAGGCCGATCGCCGTGATGCCCAAGCCGTCCACAATGGACCGGACACGCGCGTCGGCGGCCCATTCGTGCTCGGCGCCGTAGCGTTCGAGCACGACGTCGCCGACCGTGCTGCCGTCCGGGAGTTCCGTGCGCTGGGTGACCACGGCCATCCGCAGATCGCGAACCTGGCTCACCCGCCCGGAATCCGGCTCGGCGAGTCCGGAAAGGACTTCCAGCAGCGTGGTCTTGCCGCCCCCGTTGAGGCCGACGACGCCGATGCGCTGCCCGGCCGCGATGCCGAGGGAAACGCCGTCCAGCAGCGGGCGAACCCCGTAGGACTTGCTCACCGCCTCCAGGTTGACCAGGTTGGCCACTGCTCAGCCGATCCTTTCCACGATGACGAACCGCGTCGCCACGACGAGGGTCATGTCGTCCACGGTGAACTCCGGGTCTTCCATGACCGCGCGCATTTCCGCGCTCTGCCAGTAGTCCGTGTGGTCGGCACGCCACTCGGCGACGCTGGTGAAGCCCTCGCCCTCGTCGAGCGCGTGCTGCAAGTCCACTTCGGACAGAGGGAGGACGCGCACCTCGGTGGTCTCGAGCACCGCGACGCCGTTGCCCGCCGAGTCGATCATCAGCTCGCGCTCGCCGACGAGAGGCAGTTCTTCGCCGTACTTCTCGTATTCGGCGACCAGGCCGGTGGTCGACGTCTTCTCCCCGCGCAGGATCGCCGCGACCAGCTTGTCGCGCAGCGGGCCGGGGAAGGCGAACTCGGCGTGCTTCATGCGTGCACCCGCGGCGGCGCCGGGCGTGGCGCGTCGTCCCCGCCGACCACCCGGGCGCCGGGGACGGGGCCGTGTGCGACGCGGACCGTGCGGCACACGCCGGCGCCCGACAGCTCGGCCGCGACCTCCACCGCCGACTGCGCGTCTTCGCAGAGGAACGCGCACGTCGGGCCGGAACCGGACACCGTGCCCGCGAGCGCGCCCGCGTTCACGCCCGCCCGGAGCGTGCGGCGCAGGTCGGGCCGCAGCGAGACCGCCGCCGCCTGGAGGTCGTTGCCCAGCAGCAGGGCCAGCTGGCGTGGGTCGCCCGACGCCAGCGCCTCGACGACCGGTGTGTGCGAACCGATCCGGGGCGGGTTGCCCGCCGCGCGCAGGCGGTCGAGTTCGCCGAACACCTTCGGCGTCGACAGCCCTTCGGCGGCGAAAGCCAGCACCCAGTGGAACGTGTGCCGCGACAGCACCGGGACGAGCTGCTCGCCGCGACCGGTGCCCAGGGCGGTGCCGCCGTACAGCGCGAACGGGACGTCGCTGCCCAGGCCGGCGGCGAGCTCGGCCAGCTCGTCGCGGGTGACGTCGAGCCCCCACAGCGAAGCGAGCCCGACCAGCGTCGCCGCCGCGTCGGCGCTGCCGCCCGCCATGCCGCCGGCGACCGGGATGCCCTTGCGCAGCACCACCCGGACCTTCGGCTCACCGGTGCGCCCGACGTGCGCGGCGAGCGCCTCGACGGCCCGCCAGGCCAGGTTTTCGGGGCCGGTCGGGACCGAGCCCTCCCCCTCGCCGTAGACCTCGATGCCGGGCTCTTCGGTGACCGCGACGGTCACCTCGTCGGTCAGCGACAGCGCCTGGAACACGGTGACCAGCTCGTGGTAACCGTCTTCGCGCAGGTCGTCGACCGAAAGGTGCAGGTTGACCTTGGCCGGGACCCGGACGGTGACTGGGGGCGGAACTACGGCGAGCACCCGACCAGCCTACGTGCCCGCCCGAACGCCCCAATGTGGCGTTGGGTGCGTTGGACGCACCGAACGCCACATTGGGTGCGTC
>NZ_JBSGJD010000414.1:0-5210 GCF_053605405.1 Amycolatopsis sp. NPDC003861 | reverse complement strand
GTCGGCTCGTAGTAGTCCCGCCCCACCAGCTCGTCCGGGGGGTACTGCTGCGCCAGCACGCCCTCCGGCACGTTGTGCGGGTACCGGTACCCCTGCGCGTTCCCCAGCTTCTTCGCGCCCGCGTAGTGCCCGTCCCTCAAGTGCGGTGGCACCGTGCCCGCCAAGCCGCCGCGGACGTCCGCCAGCGCCGCGTCGATGCCCTTGATCACCGCGTTCGACTTCGGGGCCGTCGCCAAATGCACCGTCGCCTGGGCGAGGGCCAGCCTGCCCTCCGGCATGCCGATGAACTGCACCGCGTGCGCCGCCGCCACCGCCGACTGCAGCGCCGTCGGGTCCGCCATGCCGATGTCTTCGCTCGCGTGCACCACCAGCCGGCGGGCCAGGAACCTCGGGTCCTCGCCCGCCTCGATCATCCGGGCCAGGTAGTGCAGCGCGGCGTCCACATCGGACCCGCGGATCGACTTGATGAACGCGCTGATCACGTCGTAGTGCTGGTCGCCGTCGCGGTCGTAGCGGACCGCCGCTTTGTCCACTGTGGACTCGACGATGGCGAGGTCGATCGTCTTCGCCTCGGTGGCCGACGCCGCGTCCGCCGCCGCCTCCAGGGCCGTGAGCGCGCGGCGGGCGTCGCCGCCCGCGAGCCGGACCAGGTGCGCCCGCGCGTCCTCGGTCAGCGTCAGCACGCCGGCGAGGCCGCGCTCGTCGGACAACGCCCGCTCGATCAGCGAGGCGATGTCCGCGTCGGTCAGCGGGCGCAGCTGCAGCACCAGCGACCGTGACAGCAGCGGCGACACCACCGAGAACGACGGGTTCTCCGTGGTCGCCGCGACCAGCAGCACCGTGCGATCCTCGACCGCGCCGAGCAGCGCGTCCTGCTGGGTCTTGGAAAACCGGTGCACCTCGTCGATGAACAGCACCGTGTTCTCGGCGTTGTACTGCCGGCGCCGCCGCGCCTCCTCGATGACGCCGCGCACCTCCTTCACCCCCGCCGAAAGCGCGGACATCGCGACGAACCGGCGGCCGGTCGCGATCGAGACGAGGTTGGCCAGCGTCGTCTTGCCCGTGCCGGGCGGGCCGTAGAGCAGCACCGACGCCGGCGCGGCGCCCTCCACCAGCCGCCGCAGCGGGGCGCCTTCGCGCAGCAGGTGCTGCTGGCCGACGACCTCGTCGAGCGAGCGCGGCCGCATCCGCACGGCCAGCGGCGAGCTGGCCGGGTCCGCCTGCGGTTCGGCGCCCGCGTTCGACCCCGTGCGCTCCGGCGGAGGCGCGATGTCGGCGTTCACCGTAAAAAGCTCGTCCTGTGCCACACCGATGACGTTAACCGACCCCACCGACAGAACCGCTTGCCCCGGCGTCCACCGGAGCGCTACCGTCGTGCTGACTGGTTGACCGAAAGTACGATTCCGGTCAATCAGTCAAATGCTCAACGAAACCACAGGTGGAGACGCATGAGCCATCCCAACCGCGAGCGCGCCGACCGGATCCTGGACGCGGCGGGCGAGCTGCTGCTGCGCATGGGCTACCGCAAGGTGGCGATCGACGACGTCGCGCGCGCGGTCGGCATCGGCAAGGGCACCGTCTACCTGCACTGGCGGAGCAAGGAGCTGCTGTTCCAGGCGCTGATGATGCGGGAGTCGGCCGACCTGACCGACGAGCTGCTGGCCATGATCAAGGCCGACCCGGCGATGATCCTGCCCCACCGGATGATCCCGGCGTCGTTCCTGATCACCCACCGCCGCCCGCTGGTGATGGCGATGCTGCGCGGCAACGCGGAGATGTTCGGCTCGCTCGGCGACCTCGCCCTGAAGAAACAGCAGGACGAGGTGAGCGTGCACTTCGAGACCACGATGCTGCGGCACGGCCTGATCCGCGCGGACGTCCCGCACATGAGCTACGCGCTGCACGCGGCGACGCTCGGCTTCTACGTCGGCGACACGCTTTCGGACGAGTTCGAAGGCATCCCCGTCGAAGAGAAGGCGGACGTCCTCGCGCACCTGATCCGCACCGCGTTCGAACCGCCGGGCGAACCCGATCCCGCGGCGGTCGCGGAGGTGGCGGCGGAACTGAGTTCGACGCTCGAGGAGCTCGTCTCGGGCTTCCGAAACGGGATCTACGCACACGATCCCACCAGGGCCTCCGGCTGATTCGTGAGGCCACACCGGGGAAAGGGGCGGAAATGACCAGTACGATGGCCGACACCTGGGGACTCCACGAGGCCCAGTTCTGGCTGCGGGGGAAACAACCGGAGAAGCGGATCGAGTTCGCCGCGGAGCTCGGGATGTGGAACGTCTACGGGCACCCGGAGATCGAGGCGATCCTCCGCGACCCGGCGACGTTCTCGTCCGACACCACGCGGCTCGTCCCGAAGGAGCTGATGCCGGACCCCGACTACGACCTGTCGACGGGCAGCATCCTCCAGCTCGACCCGCCGTTGCACAACAAGATGCGCAAGCTCGTCAGCCGCGCGTTCACGCCGAAGGTGGTGGCGGACCTCGAGCCGCGGATCGCCGCGATCACCCACGAACTGCTGGACGCGATCCCGGCCGGCGACCGGCTGGAGCTGGTCGAGCACCTGGCCTACCCGCTGCCGGTGATCGTGATCGCCGAACTGCTGGGCGTCCCGGCCGGCGACCGGACCCTGTTCAAGGGCTGGGTGGACAAGATGTTCGAGTCCTCCAACCAGGTTTCGCTGGTGAAGAAGGACGAGAACCAGGACGCGGCCATCCGGTCGTCCATGGAAGGCCAGAAGGCGCTCGCGGACTACCTCGGCGAGCACGTCGACGAGCGTCGCAAGCAGCCGCGCGAAGACCTGCTGACGAAGCTGGTCGAGGCCGAGCTGGACGGCGAGCGGCTGTCCCGCTCCGACGTCGTCAACTTCGCGAACATCCTGCTGCTGGCCGGCCACATCACCACCACGATGCTGCTCGGCAACGCGGTGCTGTGCCTGGACACGCACCGGGAGTGGGACGAGCGGGTGCGCGCGGACCGCTCGCTCGTGCCGCCGATGATCGAAGAGTCGCTGCGGTACCTCACCCCGTTCGCGGCGGTCGCCCGCGTGACCATGCGGGAGGTCGAGGTCGGCGGCGTCACCGTGCCGGCCGACCAGATGCTGCTCTGCTGGGTGGCGGCGGCGAACCGCGACGAGCGGGTGTTCCGCAACCCGGACGCGTTCGACCCGCTGCGCGCGGAGAACCCGCACCTGGCGTTCGGCCGCGGAATCCACTTCTGCATCGGCGCACCGCTGGCGCGGCTGGAGGGCCGGGTGGCGCTGGACATCCTGTTCGACCACTACCCGGTGCTGCGCACGATCCCGGGTGAGCCGCCGAAGTTCCAGGTCAACCCCAACATGACCGGCGTGCGCGAGCTGCCGCTGTCGACGGTCTAGGCCGGTTGCGCCCTGGGCGAAATCGCTCGCCCGGGGCGCGCGGCTGTCCGATGGTGGACCGATGAGCGTGGCGGTGCTGGCGGACGTCCACGGGGTCCTCCCGGCGCTGGAGGCGGTCCTGGCGGAACCGGACGTCCGGGCGGCGGAGAAGGTCGTGCTGCTCGGCGACCTGCTCGCCGGGCCGATGCCGGTCGAAACCCTCGAGCGCCTGCAGGAGCTCGGCGACCGCGCGGTCTGGGTCCGCGGCAACGCCGATCGCGAGCTGGCCGAATCCGCCCGCACCGGCGGCACGTTCGTCCCGGACCCGATCTTCCCGTGGGCGGCGAAGCAGCTGCGTCCGGCCGACCTGCCGCTGCTGGACGCGCTGCCGCTGACGGTGACCTTGGACGGCGTGCTCTTCTGCCACGCAACCCCGCGCGACGACAGCGAGATCGTGCTCGTCGACTCGGCTCCGGAGAGGTGGGCGGAGGTCCTGGACGGCGTGACCGCGCCGACGATCGTCTGCGGGCACACGCACATGCCGTACGTGCGGCTCGTGGACCGCCGGCTGGTGGTGAACCCCGGCAGCGTCGGAATGCCGTACGGGGCAAGGGGCGCACACTGGGCGTTGCTCGGCGACGGCGTCCAGCTGCGGCGCACGGAGTACGACGCCGAGGCGGCGTGCCGCTACCTGGCGGAGCACTGCGCGTACCCGGACATCGAGGAGTGGGCGGACTACTTCGTCCGCAATCCGGCGTCGGACGTCGAAGCGCTGCGGGTGTTCAGCGGGCGCGGAACGAGTTCCACATGATGACGGCGGCGTAGGGCAGGAACTCGCGGCCGCGGCGCCAGAGCCACGGAATGCCCTTCAGCACCAGCCAGCCCACGTGCCCGGTGGCGCTCGGTTCGGCGCCGCCGCTGCAGGTGAGGCTGACCGGTTCCGGGACGGCGAACCCGGCGTCGGCGAGGAGGCCGGTGAAGCCGTCGGCGAGCATGCGGTGGCCCAGTTCGGAGGGGTGCAGCCGGTCGACGCTCCAGGAGGCGAGGTCGTAGGCGCCGGGCAGGCGGGCCAGATCGAGGCAGGCAACGCCTTCGCGCGCGACGACCTCGTCGATGGTGGCGTTGAGTTGGGCGACCCGGACGCTCAGGGCGCGCTTGAGCGCCTGCGGGAGGCGGAAGACCTTGCTGTGGTCGTGGAAGCGGACGGGGAGGACGGTGGTCCCGGTCTCGCGGAGGCGCCGGATGACTTCGGTGAGATCGGCGGCGATGCGCGCGGCGTCGAAGTCCGGCCGAAGGGTGTCGTTCATACCGGCGACCAGCAGGGCGACATCCGGCCGCTGGGCAACGGCGGCGGGCACTTGCCGGGTGAGCACGCACCGCATCCGAGCCCCGGCGAAGGAGGGGTTGAGGTAGCCGCTCTCCTCGACCCCGAGCGCGGCGGCAACGAGCGGGCCGACCCCGCGCCACCCACCCCGGCGGGGAAGCGGATCACCGAGCCCGACGGCGGTGGAGTCGCCGAGAACAGCGAGGCGCCGGGCTCGTTTGAGCGGCGCAACGGCGGTCAGCGGGCGCCGGGGCGGTTCGGGCAGCGGGGTGACATCGACGCTCATCACGGTCACGGTCACGACGATCGGCCATGGAGGCTCACACCCGGTGAGGTGGAGGTAACGCGGTCGCGACACCGGGCCTAATTCTTGACGCGCACCTCACAGCGGCCGGATATGTCCTGTTCGGGGGCAGCCGCGACGGCTCGGCTCGGCTCGGCTCGGCTCGGCTCGGCTCGGCTCGGCTCGGCTCGGCTCGGCTCGGCTCGGCTCGGCTCGGCTCGGCTCGGCTCGGCTCGGCT
>NZ_JBSGJD010000413.1:3569-5221 GCF_053605405.1 Amycolatopsis sp. NPDC003861 | reverse complement strand
CCCGGGGGCGCGGCCGCACGGGCGGTTGGAGCATCAGGAGGAGGCGGTCGCCTGCTCGGTGGCGGCCTCGGTCGCGGCAGCGGCCTCGTTCGCGTCAGCGGCGGCGGTCTCGGAGCCGGCGAGCAGCTCCTTCTCCCACTCGGCCAGCGGCTCGTCGGAGGCGACGCCCGGCTCCGGCTTCGCGTCGGCGGACGCACCGTTGCGGCTGGAGCGCGCCATCAGACCGGCGGCCGCGGCCTCGGCGACGACCTTGGTCAGCAGCGCGGCGGACCGGATGGCGTCGTCGTTGCCCGGGATCGGGTAGTCGACCTCGTCCGGGTCGCAGTTGGTGTCCAGGATCGCGACGACCGGGATGTTCAGCTTCCGAGCCTCGCCGACGGCGATGTGCTCCTTCTTGGTGTCGACGATCCACACCGCGCTCGGCACCTTGGCCATGTCGCGGATACCGCCGAGGGTCTTCTCGAGCTTTTCCTTCTCGCGGGTCAGCGTCAGGATCTCGCGCTTGGTGAGGCCGGTGAAGCCACCGGTCTGCTCCTGGGCCTCGAGCTCCTTGAGGCGGAGGAGGCGCTTGTGCACGGTCTGGAAGTTGGTCAGCATGCCGCCGAGCCAGCGCTGGTTGACGTAGGGCATGCCCACGCGCGCGGCCTCGTTGGCGATGGCTTCCTGAGCCTGCTTCTTGGTGCCGACGAACATGATGGTGCCGCCGTGCGCGACGGTTTCCTTGATGAACTCGTACGCACGGTCGATGTAGGTCAGCGTCTGCTGCAGGTCGATGATGTAGATGCCGTTGCGCTCGGTGAAGATGTAGCGCTTCATCTTCGGGTTCCACCGGCGGGTCTGGTGCCCGAAGTGCACGCCGCTGTCGAGCAGCTGCTTCATGGTGACGACGGCCATTGCCGGAATCACACCTCTTCTGTGTAGTGCGCGCCTTGCTTCCGCTGGACGCGCTGCTCGGTTGGTCGCTCCCGGCCGGGTGGCCGTTCGCCCTGGTGCCCGCGCCGGCGTCCGGACCCCGGGAGTGAAGGACCCCGAGGACCGCCGGACCCCGTGCGCTCCCTCGGCTGTTTCCAGAAGGGGGAACGCGCACGTGCACGCGAAGTCAGCCCGCTGAAACGGACTGCGCAGAAGATTCTACCCCCTCCCACCACCCCCTCCCCCACCGGCGGCCGCTGCGCGACCCGGTTGTCCACATCGGGTCCGGTTATCCACAGATTCGGCCCGCGCGCCCCACGACCCGCCCGGGTGCCGCACGCTGGAGCCATGGAGTCGATCATGCAGGTCCGGCGGCGTCTGCCGGGATGGTTGCTGGGCACGTTTGCCCTGGTGATGGCGATTTTGGGAGGGGTGTTCGTCGGCGGAGAAGTGGGTGTCCGAGCGCCGGGAGCGGCGGCTTCGGGAGGGGAGGTGACGGCGTCGGCGACGCTGGGGATAGACGCGGCCGGTGTGGATCAATCCCGGCCGCCGCACGCGGTGGTGGAGCCGTGGGCGAGTGGCCTGGCACCGCTCCTGGGCGGCCTGCCCGCCAAGTCACCACCGCCACCTCCCGGCGCCCTGCCCGCCAAGCCGCCACCGCCACCTCCAGGCGCCCTATTCGCCAAGCCGCCACCGCCACCTCCAGGCGCCCAGCCCGCCAAGCCGCCACCGCCACCTCC
>NZ_JBSGJD010000413.1:0-3473 GCF_053605405.1 Amycolatopsis sp. NPDC003861 | reverse complement strand
TACGCCAAGCCGCCACCGCCACCTCCAGGCGCCCAGCCCGCCAAGCCGCCACCGCCACCTCCAGGCGCCCTATTCGCCAAGCCGCCACCGCCACCTCCGGGCGCCAAGCTCGCCGAGGCGGCCTCGCGGACCAGCCGCGAGGCACCACTGCACCCGAGCGCCGGACTTGGCACGGCAGTCCCGGCCAAGCCTGCGACCGGCCGGCTCGCCGGGCCGGCCACGGTTGAGGCGATCAACCTCGCTTCGCCCGGAGCAGAACCGGCCGGATGGCCAACCGGGGCGGCACCTATTCCCGGCGCAGATCCGCTCACAAGCACCGCGCGCCCATCACCGGCGGCGCGCGCAAGTGCCCCCACGGCAGTGCGGGGCCCAGCCGTGCCGTGGGCGATCGCGCTCATGGCTGTCCCGCCATCGCCGGCGCCGTCGGTCGCGACCAGTCGTTCTCTCACCGCACGACAACCGCGGCTCTCGTGGCCCCTGTCACCCGTTCCGGTGATCACCAAGTACTTCGACGCACCCCAAACGCCCTTCGGCCCAGGACATCGCGGAGTCGACCTGGCCGCCGTACCCGGCCAAGACGTGCTGGCCGCCGACCAAGGCGTCGTCGTCTTCGCCGGCCTGGTGGGCGGGCGGCCCGTGCTGTCCGTCGATCACGACGGCGGGCTGCGCACCACCTACGAGCCCGTCGTGTCGAAGGTGGCCGTGGGTGACCAGGTCTACCGCGGCCAGGTGCTCGGCACCGTCCTCCCCGGGCATCCCGGCTGCGCGGTGGCAGCGTGCCTGCATTGGGGCGTCCGGCGGGGCGACGAGTACATCGATCCCCTCGCGCTGACCGGCGAGGTGGGCGAATACCGGCTCAAGCCGTGGGGAGGTGATCGATGATCAGCTGCCGGTCTGCTCGACCAGCTTGGCGCGCAGCCGCATGACCGCCCGCGTGTGCAGCTGGCTCACCCGCGACTCCGTGACGCCGAGGACCTTGCCGATCTCGGCGAGGGTCAGGCTCTCGAAGTAGTAGAGGCTGACCACGATCTTGTCCCGCTCGGTGAGCTGCGCGATCGCCTGGGCGAGCTGGCGGCGGTTGTCCTGGTCGACGAGCACCGCGACCGGGTCGACGGCGTCGTCGTCGGGCAGCGTGTCGACCAGCGAGCCACTGTCCTTGCCCGCGGCCACCAGGTCCTCGAGCGCGACGACACTGGTGAGCTGCAGCTGGCCGTAGAAGTCACGCAGGTCGTCGAGACCGATGCCGAGTTCGGTGGCGAGCTCCGCGTCGGTCGGCGTGCGGTGCAGCCGGGCGCCGAGGCGTTCCATCGCGCGCTCGGCCTCCTTGGCCTTGCTGCGCACCGCACGCGGCACCCAGTCCTGCGAACGGAGGTCGTCGAGGATCGCGCCGCGAATGCGCTGCATCGCATACGTCTCGAAGCGCAGGCCACGCTCGGGGTCGAACTTCTCGATCGCGTCGACGAGCCCGAAGATGCCCGACTGGACGAGGTCGCCGACGTCGATGTGGGTGGGCAGCCCGGTGCCGACCCGGCCGGCGACGTACTTGACGAGCGGGGCGTAGTGCAGCACGAGCCGATCGCGCGACGCCTGGTCCGGACTGTCGGCGAACTGCTGCCACAGAGCCGCGATCCCGGCGTCGACGTCGTAGCCGGCGCGGGTCTCCGCGGGCGCGGCAGCCTCACCGTGAGTGGTCACTCCGGCGGCTTCGGTCACGTGCGGGCCTGCGGTCATTGCACAGTCGTTCTCGGCATGCGGCTCAGTGTCGTCTCCGTGCTCGTGCGGATGCGCGTGCGCCGCCGGGCCCGCTGGTGACGACCCCGGCAAGCCTCCCCGGACCGCCTCAGGCCCTGGGGTGCGCTCGGTCATGGATCGCTTTCAACCGGTCGACGGTCACATGAGTGTAGAGCTGCGTCGTGGCAAGCGTAGCGTGACCAAGCAGTTCCTGAACGCTCCTGAGATCGGCACCCCCTTCGAGCAGATGCGTCGCGGCGGAATGCCGCAGGCCGTGGGGCCCCATGTCGAGTGCTCCGGGCACCGCGGTGACGGCGTCGTGCACGACGCGCCGCACCGCCCGCGGGTCGACGCGTTTGCCCCGGACACCGAGGAAAAGCGCAGGCTCGGCGCTCTCACCACCGCTTTCGGCGATGATCTTCGGCCGCCCCTCGTCGATCCAGTCGGTGAGCGCTTCCGCCGCCGGAACGCCGAAGGGCACGACGCGTTCCTTGCCACCCTTCCCCAGCACCGTCACGACACGACGGGAGAAGTCGGCCCCGCCGACGTCCAGCCCGCACAACTCGGACACCCGGATGCCGGTGGCGTAGAGCAGCTCGACGATCGCGCGATCACGCAGGGCGACCGGATCGCGTTGCGCCGCCCCGGCGGCCGACGCCTGCATCACCTCTCCCGCCTGCCCGGCACGCAGCACTCCCGGCAGAGTCCGGTGCGCTCGCGGCGCCGCGCGCCGCCCGCCCGGGTCGGTGGCCAGGACGCCGGTGCGGTGCGCCCAGGCGGTGAACGTCCGGGCCGACGCCGCCCGCCGGGCGAGCGTCGTCCGGCTGGCCCCGCCGGACTGCTGGGCCGCGAGCCATGCCCGTAGCCGGGCAAGGTCCAGCTCCGCGACGTCACCGCCACCGTCCACGACGAACCCGAGCAGTGACACCGCATCGCCGACGTACGCCCGGACAGTGTGCGTGGACAGGCCGCGTTCGAGCCCCAGGTGCCGTTCGTAGGAGGTGACCACCGCCCGAACATGCTCGGGCAAGGCGGCCCGGAGCGCGCGCAGATCGGGACGGCGAGCACGGCCGGAGCGTGGTGGCGGCATGGATGTCACGCTGCGCGAACAACCGCCTTCGGTCAAGGATCGCCACGCGGCCCCACCGGACCGGCCGAACGCCGTCGACGATTTCGCCCGGATTTCGTCGTCGTCATGCGCTTTCCTTCCGTCGTCGCCAGCCGGACTCCCCGCGGACGGCGAATCCGTCGATCTCCAGCTCGGGAAGCAGCGCCCGTACCCGCCGCAACGGGAGCCCGGATTCGGCCGCGACCTCGGTGTCCGACCGGTCGGCGCGCAGGACCAGTGCTTCGAAGGCGCGCAATGCCTCCGGCCCCAGCCGGTCAGTGCGCCGTTTCAGCCGGCCCGCGACGGGCTCCTCGGCGATGCCGAAATGTCCGACGGTCTCGAGGACTTCGTCCACGGTCGAGACCAGCGTCGCTTTGGCGTCGCGAATCAGTTCGTGACAGCCGACGGACATCCCCGACGACACCGGTCCCGGCAGCGCCATCACCACCTTGCCGAAGGCGCCGGCGGTGCCGGCCGTGTTGCGGGCCCCGCTGCGCCGTCCCGCCTCGACCACCAAGGTGCCCTCGGTGAGGGCGGCGTTCTCCGGGACTCGTCAGTCTGTCGTGTGATGTTGCGTTGACCGCCCACGTGGGAGGTCTTGCGACGGTTCTCTGGGGGTGTGGTTCTGTGGCTC
>NZ_JBSGJD010000412.1:0-5222 GCF_053605405.1 Amycolatopsis sp. NPDC003861 | reverse complement strand
GCCACCGCGGCGGCCGCGTCCCGCAGCCGGGCCGCCGCCTCCGCCGGGTCCGCCGCCCGCACCAGGCAGTACACCCGGCCCGGCGTCGTCTTCAGCAGCTCGTGCAGCAGGAACGCGCCGAGGTAGCCGGTGGCGCCGGTGAGCAGGACGTCCCGGCCCGGCGCCCGCCGCCGCGACATCGGGGCGAGCGGCAGCTTCAGGTCGGCGTCGACCAGTGCGCCGTGGTCGTCCACTTCGGACGGTTCGGCGGTGCCGTCCGCCAGCTGCGCGCGCACGATCCCGGCCAGCCGCCGCACGGTGGCCCGGCTGCCGCCCGCGCGGTGGACGTTGACCAGCACCCCGTGCCGCTGCTGCAGCCGCAGCGCCATCTGCACCGACAGCAGCGACGTCCCGCCCAGCGCGCCGAACTCCTCGTCGACGCCGACGGTCTCGCGCTCGAACAGCTCGCCCCACAGGGCGGCGATGTCGTCCTCCAGCGATCCCGTCGCCGCCGCCGGCGGTTCGGCCGGGCGGGCGGGCGCGAACACGTCCAGCCGGTCCAGCGGCCAGAACCGCTTGCGCTGGAAGGGGTACGTCGGCAGCGGGACCCGGCGCCCGGTCTCGCCCGCGGCGGCCGCCCAGTCGACGTCGACGCCGTTCAGCCAGGCCGTGGTCAGCAGCTCGTCGAGCTCGCCCGGGTCGTCGGCGAAGATCCGGTGGATCCCGTCCGCCGCTCCGGGGTCCACAGTGGACACGGTGGTGTCCGGCGGGAGGGCGGCGAGCAGGCTGGCAGGCGGCTGCGTCCCGACGACGACCGCCCGGCGCGGCCCCGAGCGGGCGGTGGCGGCCAGAGGGGGCCGGGGCAGCCGCAGGGCCGCGGCGAGCCGGCCGGGCGGGGCCGTCACGACCCGCCGTTCGCCGAACGCGGCCCGGCCGACCCGCAGCGTGTGCGCGATGTCGCCGATCGGGGCGCCCGGCGTGTCGAGCTCGTCGGCGAGCTGCCGCGACAACGCGTCCAGCTCGGCCCGCGTCCGCGCCGAAAGCACGAGCCGGACCGTGTCGCCCGCCTCCGCTGAAGGACGTGCCGGTTCCGGCGGCGCGGCGAGCACCGCGACCGCGTTGGTCCCGCCCACGCCCATCGAGTTCACCAGGACGTGCCGGTCGGCGGCCGGATCGGCGACGCGCTCGGTCGGCACGTGGAACGGGCTCGCGGCCAGCTCGGCCGGGTCGCGCGGGGAGTCGAACGCCGGGTGCGGCGGCAGGACACCGGTGCGGGCGACGTGCACGGCCTTGATGAACCCGGCGATGCCCGCCACCGGGCCGAGGTGCCCGATGTTCGCCATCACCGAACCGAGCCCGCAGTAGCCGGTGTCCGCGGTGCTCAGCCGGAACGCCTTGGCCAGCGCCAGCAGCTCGACGTGGTCCCCCAGCGGGGTGCCGGTGCCGTGCGCCTCCACGTAGCGGACGAGCCCGGCCGGGACGCCGGACACGCGCAGGGCGGCCGCCACGACGTCCGCGACGCCGTCCAGGTTGGGCGCGACGTACCCGAGGCGGTCGCCGCCGTCGTTGCCGACCGCGGTGCCGCGCAGCACCGCCAGCACGGGATCGCCGTCGGCGAGCGCGTCGGCCAGCCGCCGCAGCACGACCACGCCGACGCCCGAGCCGTACGTCGTCCCGCTCGACTTCGCGTCGAACGACCGCACGTACCCGTCTTCCGACACCCACCCGCCCGGGGCCGGCTGGTAGCCGAGCAGCGGGTCGAGCACCGTCGCCCCGCCCGCGAGCACCAGGTCGCTCTCGCCGGACAGCAGGCTGAGCGTGCCGTAGTGCACCGCCGTCAGCGACGACGAGCACCCGGTCTGCACGCTCACCGAAGGCCCGCGCAGACCCAGTTTGTAGGCGGCGCGGGAGGTCATGAAGTCCGCCTGGCCGCCCAAGGTCAGGTCCAGGTCGCCGACCGCGGCGGCGAGGCCTTCGTCACGGACGCGCGCCGCGAACACCGCGGCCGAGTAGTTGCCGGCCGCGCTGCTGGCGAAGACCCCGGTGACCGGGCCGTCCGGGCGCGGCGGGTGTCCCGCCGACTCCAGGGCTTCCCAGCAGGCTTCGAGGAAGATCCGCTGCTGCGGGTCGATGGCGTCGACCTCACGGGCCTTGTAGCCGAAGAACTCGGCGGCGAAGTCGGCCACGCCCGGCAGCGACGCGCCGACCCGGACGAACCCGGGCGCTTCGAGGGCCGCCTCGGAGTGCCCGGCCGCGCGCAGCTGTTCGTCGCTCAGCTCGCGCATCGACACGACCCCGCGCTCGATGTTGCGCCAGTACTGCGCGGGCGTCCAGGCATCGGGGAACCGGCAGCCGACGCCGATGACGGCGATGTCGGTGCTGTTGCCGGCGCTCCGCGCCGGGCCGGGGGCTCCGCCACCCGGACCCCCCGAAGGGATATCGGTCGGAGAGCTCATGCCCGCCCACCGGCTCGGCCGAGCAGCGCACCGCGCGCGGCCGGGCCCGCCGGGGCGGCCACCCGGTCTTCGGCGCCGGCGAGGAACGCCGCCTGCGCGCGGATCGTCGAGTGCCGGAACAGGTCCGACACCCGCAGCTGCCGGTCGGTCAGCTCGCGCAGGTCCTCCCAGAGCATCACGAGCAGCAGCGACGAGCCGCCCGCGTCGAGGAAGTTGCGGTCGAGCGGCAGCGCCGCCGGGTCGGCGAGGTCGAGGATCTCCGCCCACACCGCGCGGACCCGCTCCTCGAGTTCCGTGCCGGTTCCTTCGCTGGTCGTCACTTTTCCTCCAGTGGCCGGGCCGACGGACCGGTGCTGAGGTCCCCGGCGGCGGTGACTATCGCGGCGAGCAGGGTTTCGGCCGTGCCGCGGTCGAACAGGGCGGTCAGCCCGGCGAGCTCGAAGGCCAGGTCACCCGCGTCGTCGACGACGGTGAGCTCGAGCTCGTACTTGATGTGCAGGGGGGCCAGGGGCCGCAGCCGGCCGGGCGGCGGGGTGTCGCGCACGGTCAGGTACACCGGAGTGACCGGCGGCCGGCTGGTGTCGCGGGCAGGGTCCAGCGCGGCCGCGACGGCGTCGAAGCGCGCCAGCGACGTGCCGAACGCGGCCTGGCCCGCCGCGCGGACCCGGCCCAGCAGCTCGGTCCACGACGGGTCGTCCCGCAGGTCGACGCGCAGCAGCAGGGTGTCGACGAACATCCCGACCACCTCCTCGTCGCGGGCCGAGCGGGTCGACCACGGGAAGGCGAGAAGGAAGTCGCGCTGGGAGCCGGTGCGGGCGAGGGCGACGCCGAGCAGGGCCGCGCCGAGCAGGAACGGCGTGCACCCGGCGGCGGTCGCGGCCGCGCGCAGGGCGGCGGACCGCTCGGGACCGAGCGACGCGCGCACCACCAGCGCTTCGGTGCTCTGCTCGGGTGGCCGGGGCCGGTCGTGGGGCAGCTCGACGTCCACCGGTGCCCCGGCCAGCCGCGCGATGACGGCCTCGGTGTCCTGGTCGGCCCCCGCTTCCTCGGCGGGCGAAGGCGGGGTGGCCGGGGCGAGCGGCTCGCCGCGGCCCAGCGCGGCGATCTGCCGCAGCACCAGGTCCATCGACGGCCCGTCGCAGGCGATGTGGTGGGCCACGACGACCAGCAGCACGCCGTCGCGGTGGCGGACGACCTCGGCCCGCGCGAGCGGTCCCGCGGCCAGGTCGAACCCGCGCCAGCAGGCCTCGGCGAGGTGGGCCGCCAGCCGGGCCGCGTCCCACGCCCGCGCGTCGGTCACGGTCACCGGCGGCACCGCGTCACCGGCGCGGACCACGACCCGGCGGCGCTTGCGGTCCAGCCGGAAGGCCGAGCGGAACGCGTCGTGGTGGGCGAGCACCTCGGCGGTGTCGTCCCGCAGCCGATCCGGGTCGGTGCCCGCGGGCAGCTCGAGGACGGCGGGCACGACGTAGGCCTGCCGCAGCCACGGCAGCCGGTCCATGGACCAGAACCGCTGCTGCGCCGCGGTCGCCGGACGCTCCGGCCCGGGCTCGGCCGGCGCCGCCCCCGCCGCGGCGGGGGCCGGTTCGGCGAGCAGGGCCGCCAGCCCGGCCACCGTCGGGTCGGCCAGGAACCGCCGGGCGGACAGGGCCACGCCGGTCTCGTCCTCGATCCGGCGGAGCATGCGCACGACGAGCAGCGAATGCCCGCCCAGGGCGAAGAAGTCCGCCCGGGGCCCGAGCTGCCCCGGTTCCGTCCCCAGCTCGCCCAGCGCGGCGGCGAACAGCTCCGCGGCGCGGTGGTGCGTGCCGGACAACGCCGTGGTGGCAGGCGCTTCCGCCCGCACGGGCTCTTCGGCGGGCGGCTCGGCGGCGAACCGCGAGAGGTCGGCGGCGGGGTCGGCGAGGACCAGCGCCAGGATGTCCACATAGGACTCCAGCAACGCGGCCGCGACCTCGGCGGGGTACCGGCCGGTGTCGTGCTCCAGGCTCACCCGGGCCTCGTCGCCCCTCGGCTCGACGGTGAGCAGGAGGTCGAACTTGGCCGTGCCGGTCGGCAGGATCTCCGGCTGGCCCCAGCGCACCGGGACGTCCGCGGCGGGCCGGGGGAAGTTCTGCAGCGCGAAGGCGACGTCGACGAGCTCGGTCCGGGCGGCCGCGGTGAGCCGGTCGAACGGGATGCGCTGGTGGGTCAGCGCCCGGTAGGCCTCGCCGCGCACCCGGCGGCACAGCTCGGTGAAGCCGGCGCCGTCCGGCACGGCGCACCGCAGCGGCACCGTGTTGACGAAGAACCCCACCAGGTCTTCGACCTCGACCGAACCGCGGTTGGCGGTGATCGCGGCGGCCAGGAACTCCGTGCGCGCCGAGCGCAGCCGCAGCAGCAACTGGAAGGCGGAGAACAGGACGACGAAGGGCGTCAACCGGTGGGCTCGCGCATGGTCCGCCACCGACTGCCACAGCGGCGCGGGCAGAACGGCGACCTGCTCGGCACCGTCGCGGACCACCCGGCGGCCGGGCTCCTTCGGCAGCGCCCCGGCGAGGGTCAGCCCGGCCGGCACTCCGGCCAGTTCGGCCAGCCGCAGCCGGATCCGGTCCGCGGTTTCGGCCGAGCCGGCGTCCGCGGCGTCGCGGCGGGCGAACTCGGCGTACTGCTCGGCGAGCCCGGGCAGCAGCACCGGCCGGCCGTGCACGGCGGCGTCGTAGGCCAGCGCGAGATCGGTGCCGAGCCGGCCGAGCGACCAGCCGTCGAAGGCGATGTGGTGCAGCACCAGCAGTACCGCGTCCTCGG
>NZ_JBSGJD010000411.1:0-5235 GCF_053605405.1 Amycolatopsis sp. NPDC003861 | reverse complement strand
GTAAGGCGGGTTAGAACCCGCCTTACCACTCACGACCGGCCGACCACCGCCATCCCGTCGGGGTCGAGCGCGAGCCGCGCGCAACGCGCCCTCTCCCAGCATCTGTGTGCCCATCGGGTCCTGCAGCACCTCCGCCGGCGCCATCGACCAGTTCTGCGTCAGCAGGAACGGGTGCAGCCAGTCCAGCGAGGTCAGGAACCCGAGGATGGTGAACACGATGTCCGCCGCCAGCACGGACGCCACCACCAGCATCGGGTGCTCGGTCCAGCTGGAGATGGCCAGCGCCACCGCGCCGACCGCCCACAGCTGCAGCACCACCCAGCCCGCCACCAGCAGGATCCGGGCCAGCGCACCGCCGAGGGACAACGTCGTGCCCGACAGCGTGAACAGCGAATCCGTGCCGTTGATGATCAGGCCCGTCACCACACCGGTGACGCACATCGCCAGCACCGAAACCACCGACACCGTCGCGACGCCGAACGCCTTGACCGCCAGCAGGCGCCCCCGCCCGACCGGCGCGATCAGCCAGCCGCGCAGGGTTCCGTGGGACGTCTCGCCCGCGATCGCGTCCGCGCCCGCCATCGCCGACGCCAGCGGCAGCAGCAGGGCCAGGGACATCACGATCGCCGCGATCGGCAGCACGAACGCGTTGTTGACCGCCGAGGCCAGCAGCGCTCCGCCGCCGTCGTCCGGGCCGCCGCCCTGCGCACCCGCGTCGTCCACCAGCGTCAGGCCGATGCCGATCACCACCGGGATCAGGGCCAGCAGCCCGAGCACGGCCAGCGTGCGCGGCCGCCGGAAGATCCAGCGCAGCTCCGCGGCCAGCAGCCGCGGCAACGGCACCGTGTCGTGGCCCGTGCGGGCCGCCGGTGCCTCCAGGACCGCCGTCATTCCGCCCCCTCCGTGAGCCGCGCGAACAGGTCTTCCAGGCCGGTGCGGGCCCGCGTCGCCTCGTGGACCGCGACCCCCGCGCCCACCAGGACCTGCAGCACCCGCGGCGCTTCGGCCGCCGTGAGGTCGGCGCGGACGCCCTCCGGCGTCAGCCGCGCGCCGATCCGGTTCTCCCGCAGCACTTCCACGGCCTTCTCCGCGTCCGGCGTGCGGACCAGCAGGGCCGCGTTCCCGGACTCCAGCAGCTCCGCCAGCTCGCCCTGCGCGACGACGTTCCCGCTCTGCAGCACGGCCACGTGCGTGCAGGTCGCCTCGACCTCGGCCAGCAGGTGCGACGACACCAGCACGGTGACGCCCTCGGCGTGCAGCTCGGCGACGATCCTGCGGATCTCCCTGGTACCCGCAGGGTCGAGGCCGTTGGTCGGCTCGTCGAGCACGACCATCTTCCGCGGCACCAGCAACGCCGAAGCGAGCCCGAGCCGCTGCTTCATGCCGAGCGAATACCCCTTGTACCGCCGTCGTGCGGCCCCGGTCAGCCCGACGCGCTCCAGCGCCGAGTCCACCGCGGCCGGGATCCCGGCCGAGGACAGCCGCGGTTCGGCCGCGGCGAAGCGCAGCAGGTTGTCGCGGCCGGACAGGAACGGGTGGAACCCCGGCCCCTCGACCAGCGCGCCGACGTCCGGCAGCGCGTGCGCGGCGGCGTCCGGCATCGGACGGCCGAGCAGCTCGACTTCGCCCTCGGTCGGCCGGACCAGGCCGAGCAGCATCCGGATGGTGGTCGTCTTGCCCGAGCCGTTCGGCCCGAGCATGCCGACGACCGCGCCGGCCGGGATGTCGAGGTCGACGTGGTCGACCGCGACCGTGCTGCCGTAGACCTTGCGCAGTCCCCGGGTCCGCGCGGCGAGCGGAACCGCCGGGGCGGAGGCCTCCGCAGAAGCCTCCGCCCCGGACTCGACAGCCGTGCTGGTCACTTCTGACCCAGCGCTTCGTACAGGACCTGCTCCGGCACCGCACCGGCGGCGAAGCGGCCGTCATCGGTCAGCACCGCGCTGCCGACCTTCGTGGTGAAGAGGTAGCCGCTGCCCCAGGTGCCGTTGACCTTCTTGCCGAACCGCTCGAGCAGCGCCTTCGGGTCGGCGTTGCCGCCGCGGCCTTCCCGCCCGGACTGCTTCGGCGCCTGGTTCAGCGCGTCCGCCGGGACCTTGCCGGTGATGACGGTGTCCCAGCCGTCGCCGACGACCTTGACGTCCTGCTTGGCCTGCTCGGCGAGGTCCTTCGCGTGCTGGTCGACCTGCGGGGTCTTCTCCTGCACCTTGGCGCCCTTCGGCGGCGTGAAGGTGAACAGGTCGGCCGGCTGCTGGGTGAACTCGATCTCGGTGAACGCGACCTCGAGCGCCGGGGTCGCCGTGCCGTTGCTCAGCACCGACATCCGCAGCGGCATCCGCGTCTGCGAGTCGACCGCGACGCGGATCTCGCGCAACAGCGTCCGCTCGGTCGGCTTCGGCGTCAGGACCAGCTCGTAGGCCGGGCGGCCGGCGACGGTCGCGGTGCCGTCGACGGACACCGTGCTGCTCTCGCGGACCTTCGCGAGCAGTTCGGTCGACGCCGCCAGCGGGTCGGCCGTCTTGTCGCTGCCCGCGCCCTTCCGCTGGGCCACGTCGGCCGGGATGGTCAGCTTGGTCGCGGTGTTCGACTTGGAGCTGTAGTCCCAGACGGTGGTGCCGTCGTGGACCACGGTCTCCTGGCTCGCGCCCTGCGTGACGGCGAGCCGGCTCTTGCCCGCGCCGTCGCTGAAGATGTGCGCCGAGTCCATGTTCAGCGCCTGGGCGCCCGGCACCGCGTTCCCCACCGCGGGCAGGCCCAGGTCGTTGCTCACCTTCAGCGTGCCGTCGAACGCGCCCGGCTTCGCCTTGACCACCGACTGCACCAGGTCCTCGGCGCTCACCTGCGGCAGCGCCGGCTTGTCGTCCGCGCTGGCCGGCATCGCGACGAACGCGAGCCCGCCGGCACCGAGCGCGGTGCCGAGGACCGCGGCGGTGATGCCCTTCGTCTTCGGTTTCATGCGTCTCTCCCTGTGGTGTTCCCGGGCTCGAGTGTGCCCGGCTCCCTGGCCACGACGCTTCCCTCTCGAGGCTGAGATACCCCTGAAGGTTCTCTCCCCGACACTGAGATCGTGCTGAGAGCTGACGCACGACCTGCGGAAACCGGCCATGATGAGTCTCGTGAAACCTCGGGTGCTGGTGGTCGACGACGAACCGGGCGTGCGCAAGGCCCTGCAGCGCGGGCTGCGTGCGGAGGACATGGACGTGGTCACGGCCGCGGACGGGCCCACCGGCCTGCAGCTGGCGAGCACGGGCTCGTTCGACGTCATCCTCCTGGACATCATGCTGCCGGGGCTGTCCGGCTACCGCGTGCTGGAGCGGCTGCGCAAGGACGGCGTCACCACGCCGGTGCTGCTCGTCTCGGCCAAGGACGGCGAGATCGACCAGGCCGACGGCCTCGACCTCGGCGCCGACGGCTACCTCGTCAAGCCGTTCTCGTTCGTGGTGCTGGTCGCGCAGGTCCGCGCGGTGCTGCGCCGGGCCGGGCCGGAGTCCGGCCGCGGGACGCTGCGGCTCGGCGCGCTGGCCGTCGACCGCGGGCTGCGGCAGGTGCACTGGCACGACGAAGAGGTCGGGCTGAGCCCGCGGGAGTTCGCGCTGCTGGAGGTGCTCGTCGGCCGAGCGGGCACGGTCGTCACGAAGGACGAGCTGCTGCGCGCGGTGTGGGGGGAGGAGCAGGCGGTGACCCGCAACCTCGTCGAGGTCTACGTCGGGTACGTCCGCCGCAAGCTCGACGCGGTCGGGGCCGGCGCGTTGCTGCGGACCGTGCGGGGGCACGGCTACCTGGCGTCCGACGCGCAGCTCGACGAGGTCATCACGCCGTGATCTCCTGGTGGCGGGGCCGGTCCCTGCAGGTCCGGATCACCCTGCTGGCCGCGACGATCACCCTGGCCTGCCTGCTCGGCCTGGCCACGCTGGCCGCGTCGAACCTCTCGCCGCTGCTCATCGGCTCGGTCGACCGGGAGCTCACGTCCGCACTCGGCCCGGCGGGCGCCGAGGTGAGCGCCGGCCGTCCGCTGTCGGGTGCGGCGCCGGTGACGCTGCGGGTGCTCGACATCGCGGGCACGCCGGTGGACGGCGGCACCCCGGCGGGTCTTTCCCCGTCCGACGTTTCGACGCTGAAGGCCGGGCAGCCGGTCCAGCGCGACGGCGCCCGGTACCTCGGCACGGTCGTCAGCGCGCCGGACGGGTCGCAGCGCTTGGTGGTCGCGGGGGCCGGCCTGGTCGGCTTCGCGGCCGCGGTGCACTACGGCGGCGTGTGGCTGGTGGTCGTCGCGGCGGTCGGGGCGCTGGTGGCTGGGTTCGCGACGTGGCTGGTGGTGCGCTTGTCGTTGCGGCCGGTCGCGCGCATGCGGGGTTCGGTGCGCTCGCTGCCCCCGGGCGCGCGGCTGGCCCTCCCGGACTCGCACGACGAGCTGCGGGCGCTGGCGGAGGAGTTCAACGCGCTGCTGGAGCGGCAGGAGCAGGCGGCCGAACGGCTTCGCCGCTTCACCGGCGACGCGGCCCACGAGCTCCGGTCGCCGGTCGCGTCGATCCGCGTGCAGGCCGAGGTCGCGGTGACGAACCCGGATCCGGAGCTGGCTCAGGAGACGCTGTCGGACATCTTGACCGAGGCCGAGCGCCTGTCGTCGCTGCTGGACGGGCTGCTGTCCCTGGCGCGGTCGGACGCGGGCGAGGTGCCGCCGGCGTCACCGGTCGAGCTGGTGAGCGAAGTGCGGTCGGCCGTGGCGCGGCTGCCGGCGGGGGCGCCGGAGACGCGGGTAAGCACGGCGGTGGCGCAGGCGTGGGCGTCTTCGGCGCACGCGGAGGTCGAGCTGGTGCTGGACAACCTGCTGCGCAACGCGTGCCGGTACGCGCGCGGGCAGATCGTGGTTTCGGTGCTGGCGTCCCGGTCGTCGGTGCGGGTGGTGGTCGACGACGACGGCCCGGGCATCGCCCCGGAGCACCGGGAGAAGGTGTTCGACCGGTTCTACCGGATCGCCGACGACCGGGCCCGCTCTTCGGGCGGCACGGGGCTGGGGCTGGCGATGGTGGCGGAGACGGTCCGCCGCCGCGGCGGCCGCGTCCAAGTGGGCGAGTCCCCGGACGGAGGCGCGCGGTTCGTGGTCGTCTGGCGTGCGGCTCCCGCCGGCTGACGAGCCCCGGACACATGCGCCCCAATGTGGCGTTGGTTGCGTCCAGCGCACCGAACGCCACATTGGGTGCGTCCAACGCACCGAACGCCACATTGGGGCGCTTGGGG
>NZ_JBSGJD010000410.1:0-5257 GCF_053605405.1 Amycolatopsis sp. NPDC003861 | reverse complement strand
CTGGAGCACCACATCGCCGTCGACGCGCTGCGCACCCCCGGCGGCCGGGTCGCCGGCGTCACGGTGCTCGACCGCCACGGCGTGCCCGGCGTCGTCCGTGCTTCGGCCGTGCTCGTGGCCAGCGGCGGGCTCGGGCAGCTCTACCAGGCGACGTCGAACCCGGAGATCGCCACCGGCGACGGGCTCGCCCTGGCGCTGCGGGCCGGCGCGACCGTGGCGGACATCGAGTTCGTGCAGTTCCACCCGACGGTGCTCTACACCCCGGGTGCGCGCGGCCGCTGCCCGCTGGTCACCGAGGCCGTGCGCGGCGAGGGCGCGACGCTGGTCGACGGCGCCGGGCTGCCGGTGATGCGGGGCGTGCACCCGCTCGGCGACCTCGCGCCGCGGGACGTCGTCTCGGGGGCGATCACCCGGCGGATGGGGACCGCGCCCGGCGGCGTCGACGACCACGTCTTCCTCGACGCGACCGGCGTCGCGGGGTTCGCGCAGCGGTTCCCGACCGTGTTCGCGGCGTGCGCGGCGCTGGGCCTCGACCCGGCCGTGGACCCGATCCCGGTCACCCCGGCGGCGCACTTCTCCTGCGGCGGCGTCGTGACCACTGTGGATGGACGCTCGTCGGTGGCCGGGCTCTACGCGGCGGGCGAGGTCGCGCGGACCGGGCTGCACGGTGCGAACCGGTTGGCGTCCAACAGTTTGCTCGAAGGCCTGGTCGTCGGGCAGCGGGTCGCCGAGGCCGTCGCGGCGGACCTCGCGGCCGGGCTGCTGGCCGATCCTTCGCGGGGGCGGCTGCCCTCGTGGACGACCGCGCCGGCCGCGGACCGCGATTCGCTGCAGCGCGTGATGAGCCGGTATGCGGCGATCGGCCGGGACGCCGACGGCTTGGCGGCTGCCGGTTCGGTGCTCGATCTGTCGCTTTCGGACACTCCGTTGTGGACGCACGCGGCGGTCGAGGACGCGGCGCTGACCGTGGTGGCGCAGGCGTTGCTCGCCGCGGCCGTCCGGCGCACCGAGTCGCGGGGCTGTCACGTGCGCACCGACTTCCCGGCGCGCGACGACGGCCGGCGACGCAGCCAGCTCATCCGGCTCAGCCCGTCGGGCCAGCCCGTGCTGGCCGACCCGATCCCCCTGGAAGGTGTGGCATGACGTTCCCGATCTCCGAACCCGTCCGCCGTCTGATCGCGGTGGCGGGGCTCGACGTCGACGACGTCGAGCGCGTGGTTTCCACGGCGCTGGGCGAAGACCTGCGGTACGGGCCGGACGCGACGACGGCGTCGACGGTGCCGGCCGACGCGACCGCGGTCGCCGAGCTCACCCCGCGCGTCGACGGCGTCGTCGCCGGGCTGCCGGTCGCGCTCGCCGTGTTCGACATCGTCCTGGGCGACGGGTACGAGGTGCTGGCCCGGCGTGAGGACGGTGACAAGCTGGTCGCCGGGGAGCCCGCGCTGGTGCTGGCCGGCCCGGTGCGCGGGCTGCTCACCGCCGAGCGCACGGCGCTGAACCTGCTGTGCCACCTCTCCGGCGTCGCCACCGCGACCGCCGCCTGGGTGTCCGAAGTGGACGGTACCGGGTGTGCGATCCGGGACTCCCGCAAGACGTTGCCGGGGCTGCGGCTGCTGCAGAAGTACGCCGTCCGCTGCGGCGGCGGGGTCAACCACCGGCTGGGCCTCGGCGATGCGGTGCTGATCAAGGACAACCACGTCGTCGCCGCGGGCTCGGTGACGGCGGCGCTGGCCGCGGCCCGGGCGCACGCACCGGAACTGGCCTGCGAGGTCGAGGTCGACACGCTCGCGCAGCTGGAGGAAGCGCTGACCGCCGGGGCGGACGAGGTGCTGCTGGACAACTTCACGCCGGAGGAGTGCCGCCGGGCGGTCGTGCGCCGCGACGAAGTCTCGCCGAAGACGCGGCTGGAATCCTCTGGTGGACTGACCCTCGACCGTGGTAAGGCCTACGCACTGTCCGGTGTGGACTACCTGTCGGTGGGTGGGCTGACCCATTCCTCGCCGGCACTGGATCTCGGCATGGACCTTCGCTGAGGCGGTCATCCGGGCTAGACTGGCGGTGGCGGAATCCCTTTTCCGCCACCGTCTTTCGGTTCGGGGGTGCGGGTGCGGGTGCGGTTACCGGCGGTGCTTGCGGTGGCGGGCCTTGTGACGGCGTCGGGTGTCTTCGGTGCGCCGGCCGCCTCGGCGCAGGGGTGTGCGAACCCGTCCGGCACCTACGCCGGTGACGTCCCGTGGGGCCAGCGCCTGGTCGACCCGGCGCGGCTGTGGCCGCTGACGCGCGGCGACGGCCAGCTGGTGGCCGTGATCGGCACCGGCGTCGACGGGCAGAACACGCAGTTCGCGCCCGGCCAGCTCGAGGGCGGCCCCGGCACCGAGCGCACGGACTGCGACGGCCGCGGCACGATCGCGGCCGGGATCGTCGGCGCCCAGCCCGATCCGGCGACGACGTTCGCGGGGGTCGCCCCCGGCGTGCGGCTGCTGCCGATCCGCTACACCACCGGCGACGGCGGTGACCCGGCCGAGCTGGCCGACGCGATCGACCGGGCCGTGGACCGGCGCGCGAGCGTGATCCTGGTCGCGGTGCCCGCGGCGGTCGACAGCCCGGCGTTGTCGGGGGCGGTCGCGCGGGCGCGGGCGGAAGGAGCGGTGGTCGTCTCGGCGGCTTCGGCGACCCAGCAGGGCGCGCGGACGTACCCGACGGCGACGTCGGGGGTGCTGGCGGTCGGCTCGGTGAACCCGGCGGGGGAGCCGGTGCAGACGGAAGCGGGGGACTACGTCGGCGTCGCGGCGCCGGGCGCGGAGCTGGTGAGCACGTCGGCGGGTGCGGGCGGCGCGGTGGCACACCGCTGGCCGGTGACCGACCCGGGCCTCGCGGCGGCGTACGTCGCCGGGGTCGCGGCCCTGGTGCGGGCCTACCACCCGGCGCTGTCGGGCGACCAGGTCGTGACCCGGCTGACGCTGACGGCCCACCGGCCGCCGTCCGGCGGCCACGACCCGCGGCTGGGCTGGGGAGTCATGGACGCCTACGCGGCGGTGTCCTCGACCCTGCCGGCCGACGTCCCACCGCCGGGCTCGGTGCTCCCGTCCGCTTCCTCGCCGATGGTGGTCCCCGCCGCGGCCCCCGCCCCCCGCCGCTCCGACGTCCCGGCGGGCACGATCGCCCTGGCCGGGGTCGCCTTGGCCGCGGCCGCCGGCGTGACGGTGGCGGCGGTCCGCCGAGCCCGCCGCCGAGGCTGGCGCCCCACCCGCTTCACCCCGTAGCTCGAGTTACGTCTCTGATCACGCGGTTTACGTGCTCAGTCACGCGGGTCGCCCCTCGGATCACGGGCTTGGCCGGTCGGCCGGGGTGATCCCGGCCGGAGCTCGCGTGATTGGAGGCGGAATTCGCGTGATTGGAGGCGGAACTCGCGTGATTGGGGGACGACACGTCAGGCGGGGACTGGGCGGGTGGAGCCGATGATCGTCACCGTGCCGGCGATGTGGATGGTGAAGTCGGCGCCGTCGCGGGTGAAGCGGGTGATCTGCTCTCGGGGGGTGCTGCAGTCGTGGGATTGCCAGCCGTTGCGGCGCAACGTCGGGAGGAGTGCCGGGAGGGTGGTTTCCGGGGCGGCCGGGTGGTCCACGCGGACGCCGTACTGCCAGCACAGCAGGTGACCCGGGCTGGTGGGGTCGCAGTCGAGCTCGCCCGAGAGCGTCGGGTCCGCGGGGCCGCCGAAGGCCGCCGCGACGTCGTCGATCACCGTGGTCAGCTCGGCCGCCAGGCGGGTCAGTTCGGGCGTCATCGGACGTCACCGCCCGCGGTGAGCACGCGGTACATGTTCGTCCACGAATCGGAACCCGGCTTCAGCACGTCGTTGTGGGAGGACACGCCCCAGAGTGCCGCACCGGACGCGTCGTTGCCGGTCGGCAGCTCCGTCACGCCCGGGAAGACGTCGGGGTCCGCGCCGTGGCCGATGCCGGTCCACTCCAGGCCCCACGCGTTGCCCTGCGCCACCACGATCGGGTCGAGCGGAGCCGTCATCGAGAACCGCTGGACGCCCGCCTGGCTCGCCGGCAGGTCGGCCGGCGACCACACGCCGTGGCCCATGCCCGCCGACTCGACGTGCAGGACGCGGTCGACGTCGAGGCCGTGCGTCTCGGCCAGCCCGACCGTCGCCCCGCCGTAGCTGTGCCCGATCGCGGTCAGCGTGACGCCGGAACCCGCGTGGCTCGCGATCTCGCCGCGCAGGTCGTCGGCGAAACCCTTCAGGTCCGGCGCCATCGCCTGGGCGTACGCCGCGTCCGGCCCCTGCGCCACCGGGCCCTGCGGGAACACCCCGTCGGCCCAGACGACGACCGCCGTGCGCCCGGACGGGTCCGCGGCCACCAGGCTGCGGCCGAGGCCGGCGTAGGCGTCGAAGTTCGCCATCTGCGTGTTGACGCCGGGCACGAACAGCCCGACATTGCGCGTCCCCGGCTCGATGTGCCCGACGAGCTCGGCGATCCGGCCGTTGCCCGAGGGATCGAACCGGAGGATCTGCCGGTTGTTCGCCAGGATGTCTTCGTACAGGTTGACCCGCGCCTGCGACCGCGCGATGTCCCCGTCGTCGGTCAACGTGGCCAGCCGCGCACGTTCGGCCGTCAGCGCATCGGCGACCTTGACGCGGTTGCCCGCGATCGCGTGCGCCCACGTCCCGGTGTCCGCCGAGCCGCCGATGCCGGCGGGATTTCCCGCGCGAGGCAACGGATCCTCGGGCATGAGCGCCCGGTACATCGCCGCGATCTGCGCGTCGGTGCGCCGGTAGCCGGCGGCACACGCCGTGAGTCCACTTTGGATCGTCCGAAGCCGGGACACGCTCGATTCGAGCTTCGCGCCCAGTTCGGTCATGGTCTTCTCGAACGTCTTGGCCGCGGACGCCGACTCGCTGACCTGGCCGAACGCGGCGGCGGGCAGCTTCTCGCCCGCCACCGCCTGCTGCGCCGTACCCAACGCGTCCGCGCGCGAGCCGGACTCGCCCGCCTCGGTGTCGAGGCGCGCCGGGGCGACGCGGTAGCCCGCCGCCGTCATCAGACGCTGTCTTCGCCGATGACCGGCGGCGCGACCGGGGCGGACTGGCCCCAGACGTTCTCCGTCTCCACCAGCCACGCCGGGATCCGGCGCCCGGAGCCCATGTCCCCGCCGCCGCCCATGCCCATCGGCATCATGGGCATCATCGGCATCGCGCCCTTGGCCGCCGACGCCGCCGCGGCCCCGGCCGCGCCACCCGCCAGGCCGC
>NZ_JBSGJD010000409.1:0-5278 GCF_053605405.1 Amycolatopsis sp. NPDC003861 | reverse complement strand
GGGCGCGGCCGGAGCCGGGGACGAGGTGGCCGCCGGGGATGGGGACGGCACCGCGGCCGCGGCTCCCGCCGCCCCCGCGGCGGGCAGCGCCGTACCGGACACGACGGCCACCCGCGGCACGCTGACCACGGAGGAGCCGAACTGCACCGCGAGCACGGTCGCCGCGCCGAGGGCGAAGCCGGTCAGCAGCCGGCCCCGGCCGGGTTTGCGCGCGGGCGGCTCCGGGGGACCGCCGGGCGGTTCGTCCTCGCCGGCCGCCCAGCCGATACCCCGGTGCCATTCCTCGACGAACCAGTCCTCGGCCCGCCAGTCGCCGCCGTGCTCCGCCACGCCGTTACCGCCGGGACGCCCGCCGCGCGGCGACGCCGATCAGCCCGCCCGCCAGCAGCACGAGCAGGCCGAGCCCGGCCAGGCCCGGCCCGGAGTAGCTCGTCTCGACGACGCCCTGCGCCCGCGCGATCGGCTGGTCGCCGGCCGGGATCGCGCGCGGGACCTCGTTCGGCTTGTTCGTCACCGTCAGGGCGAGTGTTTCGCCCGGCTTGACGGTGCCGCACGCCGACGGAGGGTTCTTCGGGTCGAAGGCGTTCGTGTAGCCCGGCGGCGGGCTCGCCTCGACGACGCAGATCTCCTGCGGGGCGCGCAGGTTCTCGACCGTCACGCCGCCGGTCTTGCCGTCGGTGGTGACGACCGCGGGCTTGCCGTCGGCCCCGGTGAGCGGCTTGCCGTCCTGCCCGATGGCCGCGGACGTCTTGTCCTTGCCGGTGATCCGCAGGGCCGCGCCGCCGACGCCCTGGCCCGTGTTCGCGTCCGTTTTGGTCACCTGGACCCGGCCGGGCTTGGCGACGTCGACCACGCCCTGTGCGGTCAGTTCCTTCTCGCCGCCGGTGGAGACGACCCGCTGCACCTTGGTGTCGACCGGCACCCGCACGTACGGCCGGTCGGCCGGAGCGGACAGCGCGGCCACGAGCTTCGGCTGGTCGCCGGTCGGGGTCAGCTTCACCGTCACGGTGCCGTCGGCGCCCGTCTTGAGCGTGACGTCCTTCGCGGCGGCCTGCGGGCTCGAGTTCCCGGCCGCGGCGTCCGCCTTCCCAGAGGCCTCACCGTCGAGGGTGGCGGCGGTCGCCGTCAGCTTCACCGGGACGTCCGGGACGCCCTTGTCCTTGGCGTTCTTCACGGTGACCGTCCACTCGGCGGCCTCGCCGGGGTGCTGGTCGCCCTTCGGCGTGGTCACCGAGGCCGTCCACGGCCCGCGGTTGGCTTCGGCGTCGGTCTTCAGCCGGTCGACGGCCTCCTTGGCGTCCACGGGCAGGAGGTCGAGGTGGTACTTCGCGTCGTAACCGATCTTGTCGTAGCCGAGCGACGGGTCCAGGTCGGCCGCCGTGCGCGGGGCGGCGGTCCACGAGTGCAGCAGGTGGGCGAGCGCGGCGGCTTCGGCGGGCTTCTTCGTGTCGCCGTAGCGCAGCAGCAGGTAGGAGATGTTCGCCGCCTGGTCGGCGGGCAGCTTGGTGCCCCACTTCGTGAGCAGCTCGTCGCCCGGCTTGTACTGCTCGTCGGTGTCGGGCGCCTTGAGCTGGAAGCTCACGCAGAAGACCTGCGCCCCGCCGACGAGGTACGAACCGAGCCAGTTGCGGCTGGGCCGCGGGGTCATGTCCTGGCCCGGCTTGACCTCGTAGCCGATGCCCTCCTGGCTCGCGGCCGAGGCGGCGGGCGCGCCGGCGGTCACGGAGAGCGTGCCGAGCAGGGCCGCGGCGACGAGCCCGGTCAGCGCGCGAGCACCCGCGCGCGGGTGTGTTGACCACCCCATGTGTCAATGCTCCTTCGTTGGACGCGCGGCAGCGCCCGGCGTCTCTGCAGGTCACACGACTGATCAAAACCCCGACACGCGTTCGGTGAACGTCCGAGCACGCGAGGTGAGCGTTGCGCCAAGGGGCGAAACTGTGTACCGCTCTTCGGGTGGCTGTCGGCGAACGGTCGTGATGTCCGTCGCTTACCGTGTCGTCCGAGGCAGCCGGCCTGCCGTCGAGTAAAGTCGTCTTTACTCGACGGGAACCCCGCGCCCGCGGCGGTCGTTGAACCCGATGCAGCGATGATCCAAGCAGCAGATCCAGGAGGATCAGGTGCGTTCCAGTAGCAACCCGGCGTTCCGCAACCTGCCCGGCGGCGGAACCCAGACTTACGGGCAGTACGGGCCCCCGGTGGGCTTCAACCAACCCCAGGGCGGCGTGCCCGGGTACGGCCCCGGCCAGGCCGCCTCCGGCGAGGGCGACCGGCCGATGACCGTCGACGACGTCGTCGTCAAGACGGGCATGTCCCTCGGCGTCGCGCTGCTCGTCGGGGTGGTCACCGGGATCTGGGCCCAGGTCCAGATCGCCGAGACCGGCCGGCTCTCCGGCGCGCTCATCGGCGCGATGCTCGGCGGCTTGATCGTCGGGCTCGTCATTTCGCTGGTGATCATCTTCCGCCAGAAGCCGAGCGGCGCGCTGACGCTGACGTACTCCGCGGCCGAAGGCTTGTTCCTCGGTGCGCTGAGCGGCGTCTTCGAAGCGATCTACCCCGGTATCGCGCTGCAGGCGATCATCGGTACCGCGGGTGTGTTCATCGGCATGCTGGTCGTCTACAAGACCGGCGCGGTCAAGGTCACGCCGAAGCTGACCAAGTGGATCGTCGGCGCCGTCGTGGGTGTCGCCATCCTGATGCTGTTCAACCTGATCAGCTCGCTGGCGTTCGGCTTCAACCCGCTGCGCGACGGCGGCCCGCTGGCCATCGTGTTCAGCCTCGTCTGCATCGGCATCGCGGCCTTCAGCTTCCTGCTCGACTTCGACCAGGCGGACCGGATGATCCGCGAGGGCATGCCGTCGAAGTGGGCCTGGTACACCGCGTTCGGCCTGATGACCACGCTGGTCTGGCTGTACCTCGAGATCCTGCGGCTGCTCTCGTACTTCCGCGAGTAACCTGGCTCACAGTTCCGCAGTGAAGGCGCTCCGTAACCGGCGGGGCGCCTTTTCTGTGGGTAATTAGTGCAAATAGGGACCCCGCTGCGGACTCCGCTCACCCTGCGTGTTTGATAACCCGGTCGGTTCTCATTTCACATGTGTGAGGTTCACAGTGAGCGTTCCCCCTCCGGCCCCCGGGGGCCAGCAGCCGGTGGGTCAGCCCGATCCCTACGCACCGCCTCCCGGCGGCCAGCCGCAGCAGCCGTACGGCCAGCCCGGCCAGTACGGGCAGCCGCAGGGCCAGCCGGGCCAGTTCGGCCCGCCGCCCGGCCAGTTCCCGCCCGGCGGCCAGCCCGGCTTCCCGCCCGCGCCGCCGAAGCGCTCGAAGGCGCCCCGGCTGATCCTGGGCGGCATCGGCGCCATCGTGGTGGTCGCGATCGTGATCATCGGGATCGTCTCGTTCATGAAGTCCCCGGCCACCTCGAACGCCGGTGACTGCCTCACCATCACCGAGTTCACCCAGGGCGGCGACGACCCGGCGAAGGCCGACTGCAACGACCCGAAGGCGAACGTCAAGATCGCCAAGAAGCTGGAGACCTCCTCCGAGGACTGCCCCGGCGGCCCGACCGCGGGCTACGACACCTACTCGGTCAGCGGCCGCAGCTCGTACAAGCTGTGCCTGATGATCAACGCGAAGCAGGGCGACTGCCTGGCGAACTTCACGTCCCAGACCAAGGGCTACCTGAAGGTCCCGTGCACCGACCCGACCAAGGACGGCGAGCTCGTCAAGGTCGTGACGGGCCAGGCGGACAAGAGCGTCTGCGAGGGCACCGACGCCACGCGCGTAGCGGTCTACCCGGAGCCGGCGACGACGATGTGCGTGAAGACGAACGAATAACGCAGGTTCCGTGAAGGGCCCCCTCGCCGGCGAGGGGGCCCTTTCGCGTACCCGGATTGCTCCGTTCGTCCCACACTGTGCGACGGGCTGCGACAGCCCGGTCACCCGTCCTAGCTTGTGATCGTCCTGCCCGCCCGAGCCTGGAGCAGCCCGTGGCGACGACCCAATCCCCGCTCGGGGCCAAGCACTTTCCCACCTCCTGCGCAGCGCCCGTGCCGCGGCCGGAAGACCCCGTCAAGATCGGGCCCCTCGCGGTCGCCGGCGTGCTCGCGGCCGGCCTGACCTGGTACGTCTGGGCGAGCCAGGGCGCCAAGTTCGGCGTCCTGCTGCTGCTCGGCCTCGGGCTCGGCCTCGCGCTGTTCCACTCGCGCTTCGGCTTCACCTCGGCGTGGCGGCAGCTGATCGCCGTCGGCAACGGCCAGGGCCTGCGCGCCCACACCGTCCTGCTCGGCACCGCCGCGACGCTCATCGCGCTGATCGCGGGCACCGGCAGCGGCCTCTTCGGCAGCAAGCCGGCGCCGGCCGCGGGTGCGCTCGGCCTCGCCCTCTTCGCCGGCGCGACCCTCTTCGCGATCGGCATGCAGCTCGGCGGCGCCTGCGCGTCCGGGACGCTGTTCGCCGTCGGCTCCGGCCAGTCCGCGATCGTGCTGACCCTCGGCGGGTTCGTCGCCGGCTCGGTGCTCTACACCTGGGCGTACCCGGTGCTGTCCGGCTGGCCCGAGCTGAAGGGCGTGCTGCTGTCCGACCACGTCGGCTGGTTCGGCTCGTGGGCGATCACCATCGCCGTCCTCGCTGGGATCGTCCTCGTGACCCGGGCGGTGCAACGCCGCCGGACCCCGCCGCCGGTGGACGTCGTCCCGACCGCGCGCGGCTTCGCCCGGGTCTTCCGCGGCTCGTGGCCGATGCTCGCCGGCGCGGTCGTGCTGGGCGTGCTGGCCGCCGCGGTGTTCCTCGTCTCCGGCGGGATCTGGGGTATCACCAGCGCGTTCGCCCTGTGGGGCGCGAAGGTCCTGCAGGTGTTCGGGCTGCACCCGGAGACGTGGGAGTTCTGGCGGCTGAAGGCCAACGCGACGTCGCTGGCCGGCCCGATCTGGCGCGACAAGACCAGTCTCACCGACATCGGCATCATGATCGGCGCCGCGGTGGCCGCCGCGGCCGCGGGCGCGTGGAAGATCCACAGCTCGATCCCGTGGCGCACGGCGGCCGCGGCGCTCATCGGCGGCGTCCTGATGGGCGTCGGCGCGCGCATGGCGGGCGGCTGCAACATCGGCGCGTACCTGGGCGGCATCTCGACGGGCAGCCTGCACGGCTGGCTGTGGGGCGTGTTCGCCCTCGGCGGCACGTGGATCGGCCTGAAGCTGCGGCCGCTGTTCGGGCTCGCGAACCCGGAACCGGCCGACAGCGTCTGCTGACGCCGGCTTTCAAGCGCCCCAATGTGGCGTTCGGT
>NZ_JBSGJD010000408.1:0-5340 GCF_053605405.1 Amycolatopsis sp. NPDC003861 | reverse complement strand
CGGTGCGTTGGACGCACCGAACGCCACATTGGGTGCGCTGGACGCAACCAACGCCACATTGGGGCGCTTGCTAGCCCAGGTTGTTGGTGCCGAAGGTGTCGCAGCGCGCGGGTTCGCCGGTCTGGAAGCCGGTGGTGAACCACTTCTTGCGCTGCGCGGACGTGCCGTGGGTGAACTTCGAGCGGTCCACCTGGCCGCCGCCGAGGTTCTCCTGGATGTAGTCGTCGCCGATGCGGGACGCGGTGTCCAGCGCGGAGTTGACGTCGTCCTGGGTGACGTCGGTGATCAGCGGCTTGCCGCTCTCGGTCGGCGTCGTCGAGGCGTGGTTGGCCCAGACGCCGGCGTAGCAGTCGGCCTGCAGCTCCAGCCGCACCGAACCGGACGTCGGGCCGGTGCCGGTGCCCTTGCGGGAGGTGCCGAGCAGGTTCTGCACGTGGTGGCCGTACTCGTGGGCGAGCACGTACGCCTCGGTGAAGAGCCCGCCCTGCGCGCCGAAGCGGGTCTTCAGCTCGTCGAAGAAGGACAGGTCGATGTAGACGTCCGAGTCGGCCGGGCAGTAGAACGGGCCGGTGTCGGAGGTGGCGCTGCCGCAGCCGGTGCGCACGCCGCCGTTGAAGAACTTCGTCGGGGCCTTCTGGTACGTCGAGCCGGAGCGGGCGAACTGCTGCGCCCAGTAGTCCTGGACGGAGTTCACGACCGCGACGATCGCGCAGTCGTGGTTCTTGTTGGCGTCGGCGCCGGTCTTGCACTCGCCGGCGAGCTTCGAGTTGTCGACCTGCTGGCCGGACCCGACGCTGCCGAGCCCGCCGCTCAGGCCGCTGCCGCCGGTGCTGACCCCGCCCAGCTGGGACAGCACGAAGTAGATGATCACGCCGACGATCCCGAGCCCACCGCCGCCGAGCGCCACGCGGCCGCCGATCCCGCCGCCTCCACCGCTTCCGCGCAGGTCCTGGACTTCGGAGGCGTCCAGACCGGCGTCGTCGTCGAATCTCACCCGCAAATGTTAACGAGCCTGGGTGCGGCCGTCGCGCTGACGGGCGCACCCAGGCTTGTACCGAGGTATGTCTTTGGTCGAGCGGTTGGCCGCTTCCTGGGCCGGCGTTCAGGCGCTGTCATCACGGCTTCCGAGGCCGTGACCGGAGCCAGGCCCGACCGACGCCGTATGCGTGATACGCATGGAAGCCCGCTCTCGGCTGTTCACAATCGCGGCCGAACCGGTAGGTGTCCGTTCCGGTCGCGGGGACGCAGCTGGCGGTCAACCGCGAGAATCACCCGCCACACAACCACCTGACCTCTCCTGGCGGAGAGCCGTGCCGTCTACCCTGACCGACCGTCCACCGACAAGCAGAATGCGCCTTTCCCGGCCGAGTCTCAACCTTTTCGTAACCCCACCTTCGGGCGATGTTGCGCCGGGGTTTTCACCGGCCGACGGATCGGCGTCGGAGCGCGCGGTTCGTTGATCAGCGTTCTACGCTGCCTTATGGCCGAGGAGCGTGCGGTGCGGTGGTTGAACGATGCCGAGATGGCGGCGTGGCGCTCCTACGTCGTGTCCACCCTTCTGCTCCGGCAGCGTCTGCACCGGGAGCTGGCCGAACGGCACGAGGTGTCGCTGACCGACTACGAAGTGCTCGTCTGCCTGCAGTCGCAGCCCGGCCGCCGGATGCGGATGTCCGAGCTGGCGATGTACATGGGGTCGACGAAGAGCAAGCTGTCGCACCAGGTGGCCAAGCTGGAGGAGGCGGGCCTGGTCCGGCGGGCGCGTGACCCGGAGGACAAGCGCGGTGTGATCACGGAGGCGACCGACGAGGGCCTGGCGCTGCTGGAGAAGGCGGCGCCGACGCACGTGGAGGGCGTGCGCGAGCACCTCATCGACCTGCTGAGCCCCGAGGAGCAGGCGACGATCGCCGCGGCGTTCGAGCGCGTGCAGGCGCACCTGCTGGAGCCGGAAAACTGAACCCGGGCGCGGCGGGCGCCCGGGTTCTCAGTGCGGTAGCGGTGGGATTCGAACCCACGGAGAGGTTGCCCCCTCGCATGTTTTCAAGACATGTTCCTTCGGCCGCTCGGACACGCTACCTCGCACCACGAGCGTAGCCGACGGCCCGAGGCAACCCGGGCCGCGCCTCCGGCGTGCTCACGGCATGCGCACGCGATGGGACCCGGACGGCCCCGGCTGGGAGCCGGGCACCCGGGGTGCGCCGGTGACGGCGTTCTCGATGGCCTGCCTGGCGCTCGCTCTGGTGTCCTTCGGCGGCCTGGTCTTCCTCGCGGCCACGCTGCGGGAGCGGGCCGGTTCGGTGGTGGCCCCGGCGACCGTGGAACGCGTGGTCGACGTGGGCCGGGTCGTCGCGCGCGTCGACGGCCGGCTCATGGACGTGCAGACCCCCACGAGCTACGACCGCCACACCCGCGTCCGCACCGGGCGCGGCTACGTCCGGGGCAGCCGCCTCGATGTGCGCCACTGGCCTGGCAAGGCCGAGATGGCGACCGACACCGCCGGCGAAGCCCGGCTGCCGGGCACCTGGATCTTCGCCGTTGCGGGCGGCGGGCTGCTGCTCGGCATCGCCGGCCTGCTGGTGCCGGCCCGGCCGCTCAGGACCAGGTCAGCGTGAGCGCGGCACCTTGCGCGCGCCCCGCTTCGGCGGCCGGCGTGCGCGTGGCCGGGTCCAGCGGGTTCTCGCCGACCGCTGCCTTCGACGCCTCGTCCGGCGTGATCAGCGCGACCTGTGCGCCCGCCGTGCGCAGGTCCTCCAGCACCTCCAGCAGTGGCTTCTCCATCGGCAGCGGGGCGTCCGCCCCCAACGGCGAAACCACGGTCACGCGCTGGAAGCCGGCCGCGTAGTCGGCGTTCTCGGCCGAGCGGACGCCGCCGTCGACGTACCGGCGGCCGCCGATGGTCACCGCCGGCCAGACGCCGGGGACCGCGCAGCTCGCCGCCACCGCGTCGACCAGCGAGACGCCGGACTCGCGGTCGAACCGTCGCGGCTCGCCGGTCTCCGCGTCCACGCCCACGATCACGAGGCGCTGCGCCGGCCACTCGTGCACCGGCAGCCGCGCCGAGATCACCGCGCGGCGATCCGCCTCGGACACCGTTTCGGCCGCCAAGGCCAGCTTCCCGACCGCCCGGCGCACCTCGGCCGGGTCGCTCGCGCCGGTGACCGCGCCGCCGAAGTCGGCGGCGAACTTCTCGAAGTCGATCTCGGCCGGGATCTCCGGCGTCTGCAGGGCCGGATCGGCCTGGCGCGCGTACAGCTCGGCCAGCGGACGGCCGCTCGCCACCTGCGCGGCCACGACCGACCCCGCCGACGTCCCGACGAGCAGGTCCGCGCCCGTCAGGTCCTGGCCGTGCTCGGCCAGCCCCACCAGCAACCCCGTCGTCCACGCGATCCCGGCGACCCCGCCGCCGCCCAAAACCAGTGCTTGTCCGCCCATGCGGGCAGCCTAACGACGGGGACCGACAGTTTCCGGCGGCCGGCGCTACGCTCCAGGCCGGCGAGGCGAGAGGGGCGGCGATGACCGCGAAGATCGAAGGCTTCCACCACGTCAAGTTCCCGGTGAGCGACCTGGCGCGCAGCCGCGCGTGGTACGAGCGCGTGCTGGGGCTCGACGTCACCCACGAGTTCCCGGACGCCGACGGCGTCGTGCGCGGCGTGGCCGGGAGTGTCGACGGCGTGCCGGTGGCGTTGCGCGTGCAGGAGACGGCCGCCGCGGGGCTCGCCGGGTTCGACCCGGTCTGCTTCTCGATCGCCGACCGCGCGGCCGCCGAGGCGTGGCTCGCGCGGCTGGACGAGCTCGGCGTCGAGCACCCGCCGCTGATCGAAGCCACCACCGGCTGGATGGTCCGCTTCAACGACCCCGACGGCACCGAGATCCGGCTCTACAGCGTGTCGAAGGACGACAGAGCCGACCACACCGGCGAGCGGGGTTACGCCCAGCCCGTGCGCTGATTCAGGGCTGGCGCAACGCCTTCGCGGCGATCCGCGCTTGCACCTCCGGACGGCGCAGCGGCGGCACGGTCGCCGGCGGCTGGCGGCGCTCGGGCAGCTCCTCCAGCAGCTGCGCGGTGATCCGGGTGATTTCCGCGACCGCCGCCTCGAACGGCTCGCGGGTGGCGGGCGACAGCGACTGCACGCCGGTGACCTTGCGGACGTACTGGCGGGCCGCGGCCTCGATCTCCTCGCCCGTCGCGGCCGGTTGCAGCCCCCGCAGGGTGGTGATGTTTCGGCACATGCCGCCCAGGGTACGTCGCTGCGGACCACTCGATCACACGGTCGGGTAGGCCGGGGCCGTCGTCGTTGACGCCCGCGGCGGCGCTGGGCAAGGTCGGGGAAGTGCCTCTCAGACCGCGCCCGTTCCGCTCCGCCCGCCCCGAACCCGGCGTCCTCGAAGAAGAACTCCCGGAAACCCCGATCCCGGAACAGGCCTGGCCCCGCGTGCGGGCCGACGAACTGGTCACCCTCGTGGCCCACGTGTTCGCCGCGCACGGTCTTCCCGAAACCCGCGCCCGGATCGCCGCCGAAGCGCTCTGCCACGGCGACCTCACCGGCTCGCCGGAGACCGGGGTCGCCGACCTGACCCGCGTCCACCTGCCGCTGCTGAAGACCGGGCTCGTCGTGCCGTACGCCGAGCCGCTGATGATCGCCGACCGCGGGGCCGCCGCACTGCTCGACTACCGCCGCGCGCCCGGGCTCTGGGCCGTCGGCGACGCCATGGACCGGGCGGTGACGCGGGCCGGCCGCTTCGGCGTCGGGCTCGTCTCGCTGCGCGGCATCGGGCCGTTCGGCCGGGCCGGCCACCACGCCGCCCGCGCGCTGCCGCACGCCATGATCGGGCTGGTGCTGGCCGCGGGCGGCGAGCCCGGCCAGCCGATGAACCCGCTGGGCATGGCCGCGCCGGGCGGCGCGTACCCCGAGTTCGTCTTCGACATGGACCGCCCCGGCGCGGAAGCGGCCGGGCTGACGCTGCTGGTCGAGGTCCTCGCCGGCGTGCTGTCCGGCGTCGCCGACCACGAGCACGACACCGGCCTGCTGGTGCTGGCGATCGCGCCGACGACGCTGCGCAGCGCCGACGGCTTCTACCGCGCGGCGAGCGCCCTGTTCGGCAGCATGCTCGGCTGGGACGGCGGCGCGCCGATCCGCTACCCGGGCTGGCGCGAGGCCCAGCACCTCGAGCAGTGCCGGGCCCTGGGGGTGCCGCTGGCCGGGCCGGTGCGCCGCGAGCTGGACGCGCTCGCCGGGGCGCTCGGCCTGCCACCGCTGACCAGCGTCGGCTGACCCGGCCCGCCCAAACGCCCCAATGTGGCGTTGGGTGCGTTGGACGCACCGAACGCCACATTGGGGCGCA
>NZ_JBSGJD010000407.1:0-5359 GCF_053605405.1 Amycolatopsis sp. NPDC003861 | reverse complement strand
GTCGTCACCGCCCGTGACGTCGGCCGGGCCGCCGCGGCCGGCGACTCCGGCGCGGTCAACCTCATCCGCGACGGCGGGCGCCGGCTCGGCCAGGTCATCGCCTCGCTGGTCTGCTTCATCAACCCGGGCATGGTGGTGATCGGCGGCGGGGTGGCCCAGCTCGGGCACCAGCTGCTCGCCGAGGTCCGCAGCGCGGTGTACCGGCGCTCGCTGCCGCTGGCCACCGGAAACCTGCCGATCGTGCTGTCCGAGCTGGGCGAGACGGCGGGCGTGATCGGGGCCGCCTGGTCGGCCACGGATCGCGCGTTCACGCTCAGCAGCTGAGCGATCAGATAACCGAGCGTTGCTGAACGCGTCCACAATGTAACGTCAAGATCGGACAGACTTTCGTACGTATCGAGCGAAAGTCTGTCCGGTTTTGCACGTCTATCCGGGTGAAAACCCGACTAAACGCACCCGCATCACCTTGACGAGTGATGCCAGTCACCCTACTTTCGCTGCCTGAGCGACAAAGTGCGTTCAGTAGCCAGCGCAAGATGGGGGCACCGTGGCCGTCACCGGAACGAGGCAAGCCGGTTCGGCGAGCCCGCGTACGGCGAACCTGGCCGCGGTCCTGCGGGCACTGCGCACCGGCCCGCTCTCGCGCACCCAGCTGGCGGCCCGCTGCGGCCTCCCCAAGTCCGCGGTGCCCGGCCTGCTCACCGAACTCGCCGAGCGCGGCCTGGTCCGGCCCGCCGGGGTCCGCCCCGGCAACGGGCGGCCGAGCCGGCTGGTCGAGCTGCACGGCGAAGACGCGTACGCGCTGGCAATGGGTATCGAGGCCGACCGGCTCTCGGCCCGGGTCACCGACCTGTCCGGCCGGGTGCTGGCCGAACGCGCCGAGACCGTCGACGTCGCCGCGCTCGGGCTCCAGAGAACGATGGACGAGCTCGGCCGGCTGGCTCACTCGGTCCTGCCCGGGCCGCCGGTCGGCGTCGCGATCTCGGTGCCCGGCCTGGTCGACTCGGCCGCCGCCGTGCTGCGGTTCGCGCCCGCGCTGCGCTGGCGGGACGCCGAAATCGCCGGCCTCATGGCGGCCCGGCTGGGCGTCCCCGCCGCCGCCATCGCCGTGGACAACGACGCCAACCTCGGTGCCCTCGCCGAATCGGTCGCGGGCACCGGCACCGAGGTCTTCTACCTCGGCGGCGGCACCGCCGTCGGCGGCGGGTTCGTCTCCGGCGGCACGATCCTGCGCGGCGCGCGCGGCTTCGCGGGCGAGGTCGGGCACATCGCCGTCGACCCCTCCGGCGAACGCTGCTCCTGCGGCCGGACCGGCTGCCTGGAAACCAAAGCGAGCCTCGCCGCCGTCCTGCGCGCGGCGGCGGCCCCCGGCGACCCGCTGCACGATCCCGCCGACGGCGTCGAAGGCCGCGTCGCCCGGCTCACCGACCGCATCCGGCTGGGTGACCAGCGCGCGGTGACAGCGGTCCACGAACTCGGCGTCGCGCTCGGCATCGCCCTGTCCACGGTGGTCGACGTGCTCGACCCGGACGTCGTCGTGCTCGGCGGCTACTTCGCGGAACTGGGGGAGTGGCTGGTCGAACCGGTCCGCGTCGAACTCGCCGCCCGGCCGCTCGGCCAGGCGCGGGTCGTGGCGTCCGGGCTCGGCCTGCAGGCGCCGCTGCGGGGTGCCGCGCACGTGGCGGCCGAGCGGCTGTTCGCGAACCCGACGCTCGCCGAGGAGGCCACGGTATGACCCTGCTGTCCGTCCGCGGGATCGTGAAGACCTTCCCCGGCGTCCGCGCCCTCGACGGCGTCGACCTCGACGTCGAAGCCGGCGAGGTGCACTGCCTGCTCGGCCAGAACGGCGCCGGGAAGTCGACGCTGATCAAGGTCCTCTCCGGCGCGCACCAGCCCGACACGGGCGAACTCACCTGGCAGGGCGAAGCGGTGACGCTCGGCTCGCCGGTCGACGCCCTGCGCCTGGGCATCGCCACCATGTACCAGGAACTCGACCTCGTGCCCGGGCTTTCGGTGGCGGACAACATCTTCCTCGGCCACGAACGCGCCCGCTTCGGCTTCACGCGCATCTCCCAGGCCCGCGACGAAGCCGCCCGCCTGATGGCCCGGCTCGGCCACCCGGACATCCGGCCGTCGACCGAGGTCGGCAAGCTGTCGGCCGCCGGCCAGCAGCTCGTCTCGATGGCCCGCGCGCTGGCCCACGACGCCCGGCTGCTCGTGATGGACGAACCCACCGCCGCGCTGGCCGGCGAGGAGGTCGACAACCTCTTCCGGATCGTCGGCGAGCTGACCGCCGACGGCGTCGCGGTCGTCTACATCTCCCACCGCCTGGAGGAGCTGCGCCGGATCGGGCACCGGGTGACCGTGCTCAAGGACGGCCGGACCGTCGGCACCGGCCTCGACGCCCGCGAGACGCCGACCGCCGACCTGGTCGCGCTGATGGCCGGCCGCAAGGTCGAGACGGTCTTCGGGCCGCGCCACGACGGGCACGCGAAACCGGAGACCGCGCTCGCCGTCGAGAACCTCACCCGGCACGGCGAGTTCGAGGACGTGAGCTTCACCGTCCACGCCGGCGAGGTCGTCGGCATCGCCGGCCTGGTCGGCTCCGGACGCAGCGAGCTGCTGGAAACGATCTTCGGCGCCCGCAAGGCCGACCGCGGAACCGTTTCGGTCCGAGGGAAGCCGCTCGCTCCCGGCGTCCGGGCGGCGGTCAAGGCGGGCATCGGCCTCGCGCCCGAGGAGCGCAAGAGCCAGGGCCTGCTGCTCGACCTGCCGGTGGTGCACAACGTCACCCTCGCCAGCCTCGGCCGGTACGCGAAGGTCGGTTTCACCGAGCGCGCCCGGGAACTGGACGACGCCGGCGCCAGCCTGCGCCGCCTCGACCTGCGACCCGCCGACCCGCGGCGGATCGTCCGCACGCTGTCCGGCGGCAACCAGCAGAAGGCCGTGCTCGCGCGGTGGCTGGTCCGCGGGTGCCGGGTGCTGCTGCTCGACGAGCCGACGCGCGGTGTCGACGTCGGCGCCCGCGCCGAGCTGTACCGGCTGATCGACGAGCTGGCCGCGACCGGCGTGGCGATCGTGCTGGTGTCCAGTGAAATCCCCGAGGTGCTCGGGCTGTCCGACCGGGTGCTGGTGCTGCGCGAGGGCCGGGTCCTCGCCGACCGGCGCTCGGCCGGGCTGACCGAGGCCGAGGTGCTCGACGTGATTCTCGAGGGGAGCGCGGCATGACCGAAACCCAGGCACCGCCCCAGGAAGCGCTGCCCGCCGAACGGAAGCGGTTCACCTTCTCCGCCGACCCGCGGCTGCTCGGCCTGGCCGGGGTGCTCGTCGTCCTGTGCCTGGTCGGCCAGTTCACCCGGCCCGAACTGTTCTTCACCGAAAGCAACATCTCGACGATCCTGCGGCTGGCCGCCGCGATCGGCGTGGTCAGCGTCGGGATGACGTTCGTGATCATCAGCGGCGGCATCGACCTGTCGGTCGGCTCGATGGTCGGCCTGGCCGGCGTCTGGCTGACCACGCTGGCCACGCAGTCGTACGGGCCGTTCGTGATGGTCCTCTGCGGACTCGCGGTCGGGCTCGGCTGCGGGCTGATCAACGGCGTCCTGGTCGCCTACGGCAAAGTCGTGCCGTTCATCGCCACCCTGGCGATGTACGTCTCGGCCCGCGGGCTCGCCGAGCGGATCAGCGGCCGCCGCACCCAGGTCGTCACCGACCAGGACTTCCTGGCCTTCTTCCGCGGCGGCTTCCTCGGCATCCCGACGCTGATCTGGCTGTTCGCGCTGGTCTTCGCGGTCGGCTGGGTGGTGCTCAACCGCACCACCTTCGGCCGCCGGACGTACGCGGTCGGCGGCAACGCCGAGGCGTCCCGGCTGGCCGGCATCAACGTCAAGCGCCACCTCGCGCTCGTCTACGGCGTGGCCGGGCTCTGCTGCGGGATCGCCGCGCTGATGGTCGTCGCGCGGACGACGGCGGGCGCGTCGACCAACGGGATGTTCTACGAGCTCGACGCGATCGCGGCGGTGGTCATCGGCGGCACGCTGCTGACCGGCGGCCGCGGCTCGCTCATCGGCACCCTCGTCGGCGTGCTGATCTTCACGGTGCTGTCGAACATCTTCACGCTGAACAACCTGGACACCGACATCCAGAACATCGCCAAGGGCGTGATCATCGTGCTCGCCGTGCTCTTGCAGTTCCGGGCCAGGAAAGCCAGGACCGGTCCGTAGAAATCACCGATGGAGGTCAACATGGCCGAACAACCCTTCCTCGGCCGCCGGGGATTCCTGCTGGGCGGGGCCGCCGTCGGCGCCGGCGCGCTACTGGCCGGCTGCACGTCGAACACGCCCGCGAACTCGGAGTCGAACGCGCCGGTCGCCAACGCGGGCAACAACGCCCAGCCGGGCAAGCCGATCACCATCGGCTTCTCCGCACCGGCCGCCGACCACGGCTGGATCGCCGCGATCACCAAGAACGCCAAGGCCCAGGCGCAGAAGTTCAGCGAGGTGAAGTTCAACGCGACCGAAGGCACCAACGACGTCAACCAGCAGATCTCCCAGGTGGAGACGCTGATCAACGCGAAGGTCGACGTCCTGGTCATCCTGCCCTTCGACGGCAAGGCGCTCACCGCGGTCGGCCAGCAGGCGATGGACGCCGGCATCCCGGTGATCAACCTCGACCGCGTCTTCGACACGCCGCTGGCGTACCGAACCTGGATCGGCGGCGACAACTACCGGATGGGCGTCAACGCGGGCAACTACATCGCCGCGGAGCTCAAGAAGAAGAACGTCGCGAACCCGGTCATCGGCGAGGTCGCCGGGATCGACTCGCTGCCGCTGACCCAGGAACGCAGCAAGGGCTTCAAGGACGCGCTCGGGCGCGCCGGGTTCAGTGTGGGCCCGCGCGTGTCGGCGCAGTTCACGTCGGAGTCGGGCGAGCAGCAGACGGCGAACCTGCTGCAGGGCGCGCCCAAGCTGGACGCCCTGTGGAACCACGACGACGACCAGGGCATCGGCGTCAACGCGGCGATCGACACCGCGGGCCGCAAGGAGTTCATCATGGTCGGCGGCGCCGGCTCGAAGAACATGATGAACCTGATCAAGGCCGACTCGTCGCCGATCAAGGCGACCGTGCTCTACAGCCCGTCGATGGCCTCGACCGCGGTCGCGCTCGCCCGGCTGCTCGGGCAGGGCAAGGGGATCGGCGACCTGGCCGAGCACGACATCCCGGCCGAGATCACCACGTACTCGGCGGTCGTGACCAAGGAGAACGTCGACCAGTACCTCGACGTCGGCTTCGACTCCTGACCAGAGTCTTCCGCGGCCTTCGTGAGTGGTAAGGCGGGTTAGAACCCGCTTTAACACAC
>NZ_JBSGJD010000406.1:0-5437 GCF_053605405.1 Amycolatopsis sp. NPDC003861 | reverse complement strand
TCGACGATCGCCTTGGACCCGACGGGCTCCTGGTTGCCTAAACACTCACGACCGTCAGTCGCGCTCGATGAGGTGGCCTACCACGTCCGGGCCCGGGTGGGCGTGGCCGGAGCCGTCGCGGCGGACGTCGATCTCCGGCAACTCCACCGGGTCTCCGTTGCGGGCCGCTCCGGCTGGGCGGGGGCCGATCCAGGCCACCCTCAACGCCGTCTCGCCCTTGAGGAAACGCTGGGCCCGGACGCCTCCGGTCGCGCGGCCCTTCGCCGGGTACTCGCTGAACGGGGTCACCTTCACGCTCTGGCCCGTTGCCGTGATCACCAGCGGTTCGCCGTGCTCGTCGTCGTCCGTGCGGACCGCTCCGAAGAACACCACCGAGCCCGCGCCCACGTTCATGCCCGCCATGCCGCCGCCCTTCAGGCCCTGGGGGCGGACCAAGGACGCCGCGTACTTCAGCAGCGAAGCCTCCGACGACACGAACGCCAGCGTCTCCGAACCGTCCGTCAGCCACGTGGCGCCGACGACTTCGTCGCCGTCCTTCAGCGAGATCACTTCGAACTCGTCCGAGCGGACCGGCCACTCCGGCGCGCAGATCTTCACGACGCCGGCCCGGGTGCCGAGCGCCAGACCCGGCGAGCCCGCCGCCTGCTCACCCAGCGGCGCGATCCCGACGACCGTCTCGCCCTTCTCCAGCGGCACCAGTTCCTTCGCCGCCATGCCGCCACGCAGTGAGACCGTGCCCGCTTGCTCGGGCAGCACCGGCAACGGCAGGACGTCCGTCTTGAACGCCCGGCCGCGGCTGGTCACCAGGAGGATCTGCCCGCGGGCGGTTGTGTGGACCAGGGCCGCCACCGCGTCGTGCTTCACACGGCCGTTGCGGCGACGCGTCTCCGTCGCTTCCTCGGACTCGGCCGCCGTGCGGGCCACCAGGCCGGTCGCCGACAGGATCACCTGGCACGGGTCGTCCGCGACCTCCAGGGGGCCCGACGGCTTCGACGCGGCCAGGACCTCCTTCAGGTCACCGTCGATCAGGGCGGTGCGGCGCTCGGTCGGGAAGTCCTTCGCGATCTTCGCCAGCTCCGAGGAGACGAGCTTCTTCAGCACCGACTCGTCGTCCAGGATCTTGGTCAGCTCCGCGATCTCCTCGCGCAGCCGCTCCTGCTCCGACTCCAGCTCGAGGCGGTCGTACTTGGTCAGCCGGCGCAGCGGCGTGTCGAGGATGTACGTCGCCTGGATCTCCGACAGCTTGAAGCGCGTCATCAAGCCGTCCTTCGCGGCCTGCGCGTTCTCGCTTTCGCGGATCAGCCGGATCACCTTGTCGATGTTCAGCAGCGCGATCAGCAGGCCGTCGACCAGGTGCAGCCGCTCTTCGCGCTTGCGGCGGCGGTACTTGGTCCGCCGCGTGACGACGTCGTAGCGGTGCCGCAGGAATACTTCCAGGAGTTCCTTCAGGCCCAGGGTCTGCGGCTGGCCGTCGACGAGCACCAGGTTGTTGATGCCGAACGACTGCTCCAGCGGCGTGAGCCGGTACAGGTCGGCCAGCAGCGCCTGCGGGTTGACGCCGACCTTGCACTCGATGACCAGCCGCGTGCCGTTCTCGCGGTCGGTGAGGTCCTTGACGTCGGCGATGCCGGTGAGCCGCTTGGACTTGTTGACCTCGTCGGTGATCTTCTCGATCACCTTCTCCGGCCCGACGCCGTAGGGCAGCTCGGTGACGGTGATCGCCTGCCGCCCGCGGCTGCCTTCGAGGGGGCCGGTTTCGACGTTCGCGCGCATCCGGACCACGCCGCGGCCGGTCTCGTACGCGCGGCGCACCTCGTCCAGGCCGAGCAGCTTGCCGCCGGTCGGCAGGTCGGGGCCGGGCACGAACTCCATCAGCTTGTCGAGCGTCGCCGACGGGTGCGTGATCAGCCACCGCGCCGCGGCGATGACCTCGCCGAGGTTGTGCGGGATCATGTTGGTCGCCATCCCGACCGCGATCCCGGACGTGCCGTTGACCAGCAGGTTCGGGAACGCCGCGGGCAGCACGGACGGCTCTTCGAGCGAGCCGTCGTAGTTGGGCCGGAAGTCGACGGTGTCCTCGCCGAGCTCGCCGACCAGCTGCATCGCCTCGGGCGACATGCGGGCTTCGGTGTACCGCGAGGCGGCCGGGCCGTCGTCGGGGGAGCCGAAGTTGCCGTGGCCGTCGATCAGGGGGACGTTCAGCGAGAAGTCCTGCGCCAGCCGCACCATCGCGTCGTAGATCGCGACGTCACCGTGCGGATGGTATTTGCCCATGACATCGCCGACCACGCGCGAAGACTTGACGTACGCGTGCGTCGGGCGGTAGCCGTTCTCGTTCATCGAGTACAGGATCCGGCGGTGCACCGGCTTTAGCCCGTCACGCGCGTCCGGGAGGGCGCGCGAGTGGATGACCGAGTACGCGTACTCCAGGTAGGAGTCTTCGATCTCGGTCTTGAGCGAGTTGTCGAAGACGTGCGCACCGGGGGAGTCGAACGCGCTGGGATCGACCTTGGTGGTGGTGCCCTTGCGGCGTGCCACGGCAGAACTCCTTGGTAGCTGAGAAAACTTACGCGTCGATGGCTTCGCGGTCGATCCGGTCCGAAGAGGCGACCAGCCAGTTGCGCCGGGGCTCGACCTTCTCGCCCATCAACAGCTCCAGCGCGCCTTCGGCGGCTTCGACGTCGTCCATGGTGATGCGGCGGACCGAGCGGGTGGCCGGGTTCATCGTGGTCTCCCACAGCTCGTCGGCGTCCATCTCGCCGAGACCCTTGAACCGCGGCACCGGGGTGACGATGCTCTTGCCGGCCCGCTCCAGCTCGGCGAACTTCGTCTCCATCTCCTGCTGCGTGTACGTGAAGTGCGTCTCCGGGTTGCGGCCCTTCGTGACGAGCTTGTGCAGCGGCGGCATCGCCGCGTACAGCCGGCCGTCCTCGATCACCGGGCGCATGTACTTCGCGAACAGCGTGATCAGCAGGGTGCGGATGTGCGAGCCGTCGACGTCGGCGTCCGCCATCAGGATCACCCGGCCGTAGCGCATGGTCGTCAGGTCGAACGTGCGCCCGGTGCCCGCGCCGAGCACCTGGACGATCGACGCGATCTCGGCGTTCTTCAGCGTGTCGCCCAGCGACGCCTTCTGCACGTTCAGGATCTTGCCTCGCAGCGGCAGCAGCGCCTGGTACTCGGACACGCGCGCCATCCGCGCCGACCCCAGCGCGCTGTCACCCTCGACCAGGAACAGCTCGCTGCGGGAGACGCCGGTGGTGCGGCAGTCGACCAGCTTCGGCGGCATCGCCGCGCCCTCGAGGGCCGTCTTGCGCCGGGCGGCGTCCTTCTGCTGCTTCTGGGTGAGCCGGACGCGGGAGGCGTCGACCACCTTCTGCAGCACGACCTTGGCCTCGGACTTCGTCTTGCGATCCTCGGTCCAGGCCTTGACGTGCTTGTCGACGATGCCCTGCAGCACGCGGGTGATGCCGGCGGTGGACAGCTCGTCCTTCGTCTGCGACGTGAACTGCGGCTCCGGCAGCCGGACGTGGATCACCGCGGTCATGCCCTCGAGGACGTCCTCGATCGTCGGCATGTCCTCCTTGGGCTTGAGCAGCCCGCGGGTCTTGGAGATCGCGTCCTGCAACGCCTTCGCCATCGCGCGGTCGAAGCCGCGGCGGTGGGTGCCGCCGTGGACGTTGCGGATCGTGTTGGTGAAGCACTCGACCGTGCGCTCGTAGCCGGTGCCCCAGCGCAGCGCCACCTCGACCTCGGCGTGGCGCTCCACATTGGACTGCATGACGCCGGCGGCGTCGGCCGCGTTCTCCTTGTACGTGCCTTCGCCGGTGATCAGCAGCGTGCCGCAGACCGGCTTCTCGCCCGACGGCGTGAGGAAGTCGACCATGTCGGCCAGGCCGTGCGGGAAGTGGAAGGTCTCCTCGTTGATCGTGTCTTCGATCGCGGTGCGCAGCACGTACGTGACGCCCGGGACGAGGAACGCGGTGTTGCGCAGCTTCGACCGGACGCCTTCGACGTCGAGCGCCGCGCCCGACTCGAAGTAGCGTGCGTCGTACCAGTAGCGGATCGACGTGCCGCTGCGCTCGCCGCGCTTCATCTTGCCGGTGATGTTCAGCCCGGACCGGCGGGTGAACTTCGCCTTCGGGCCCGGCGCGTCGAACGTGCCGGGGACGCCGTGCTTGAACGACATCTGGTGGACCTTGCCGTCCTGCTTCACCGTGACGTCGAAGCGGTGCGACAGCGCGTTGACCGCCGAAGCGCCGACGCCGTGCAGGCCGCCGGAGGTCTTGTAGCCGGAGCCGCCGAACTTGCCGCCGGCGTGCAGCCGCGTCAGCACCAGCTCGACGCCGGACAAACCGGACTTGGCGTGGGTGCCGGTGGGGATGCCGCGGCCGTCGTCGTCCACCTGGACGCTGCCGTCGGCGTGCAGCGTGACGACGATCTTCGTCGCGTGGCCGGCGACGCCCTCGTCCGTCGAGTTGTCCACCACCTCGGAGAAGAGGTGGTTGATGCCCCGGCTGTCGGTGGAGCCGATGTACATCCCGGGTCGTTTGCGGACGGCTTCGAGACCCTCGAGATGCGTCAGGTCGTCGGCCCCGTACAAGGTCTCGGCAGTCACAGGGTCGTTCTCCCGGATCGTGGCTCGCGAAAGTGCTGGTGGTGGTGCGGACTCGCCTGCACCGTAGTGCAGGATATCCGCCACCCCCGACAACTTTCGCGCGCTCCCGCTCCCGGAGTGGCGTGCGCCGCCCGCTACCGGGGGTCGTAGCCCAGGTCGGGCCACAGGCCCAGCAGGGCTTCGATCTTCCGCGGGACCTGGAAACTGTTCCGGAAGTTCGGCTTCTCGCCGATCGCGGCGAGGGCCTTGCGGAGATCGCCGAACGCCGGTTTGGCGGCCGACTGCCGGGTCAGCACGTAGCAGTACGTCCGGCGGGGGTAGGCGAACTCGTCGATGTACGCCTGCAGGACGAGCCCGGGGGCTTCGATCCGCGACCCGACGAGGGGGCGGCCCTGCTTCTGGCTGTAGACGGGGATCACGTGCACGCCCGCGCGCAGCGTGCGCGGCGGGTCCTGGCCCTGGCCGTCGTCGGCCCAGAGCAGTTCGACCCGGAACGGCGATTCGCCGTCTTCACCGGGGTGGGTGTATTCGCGCTGCAGCTCCTCGAGCCGGTACGCGGCCTCGGCGTTCGGTTCGCCGCCTTCGACCAGGCTGACCAGGTAGAGCTCGGCCGGGCGCGGCCACGACGGGCGCGGCACGTCGGTGGTTTCGACGGTTTCGGCGGCTTCCGGCTCGGCTGCAACCGGTTCCGCGGTGGCGGGCTCGGTGGTGGCGGCCGTGGTTTCGGGTGCGCCGGCCTCGGCGGCCGGGAAACCCGCCTCCGGCTGCGCCGGGCGGGCGGGCTCGGCGGGCGACGGCACCGGGGACCCGGTGGCCGGG
>NZ_JBSGJD010000405.1:0-5525 GCF_053605405.1 Amycolatopsis sp. NPDC003861 | reverse complement strand
CGCCCGGGCTGGGCGCGGTGCACCTGGCGGGCGCCGGGCGCGTCGACGGCCACTCGCTGCGCCGCGCCTTGCTGGCGGCCGCCGAGGCGAGAGGCGCGAAGTTCGTCGAGGGCGAGGTCGCGTTCCGCGCGGACGGCACGGTGGCGACCCCGGACGGCCCCCTGGACGCGGACAGCGTGGTGGTGGCGGCCGGCGCGTGGAGCCGCGAACTGCTGGCCCCGCTGGGAATCGACCTGCCGGTGACGCCGCACCGCGGCCAGATCAGCCACTTCGACCTGCCGGGCACGGAAACCGCGGCCTGGCCGGTGGTCCTGCCCCGCACCAGCCACTACCTCCTGGCCTTCGGCGGCGGCCGGGTGGTGGCGGGCGCGACACGCGAGGCGGAGGCGGGCTTCGACTACCGCGTCACGGCGGCCGGGCAGCGCGAGGTGCTGGAGAACGCCCTGACAGTGGCACCGGGTCTCGCGGACGCCACCCTCGCGGAGACCCGGGTCGGTTTCCGCCCGGGAACACCCGACGGCCTGCCGATCCTGGGGACGATCCGGCCGGGCCTGGCGGTGTCGACGGGTTTCGGCGCGGGCGGGCTGACGAACGCGCCGTTCGCGGGCAAGCTCGTGGCGGCCCTGGCCCTGGGGGAGGACCCGGGCTTCGACCTGAGCCCGTTCGCCCCGGACCGGTTCGCGGGCCTCAGCCCTCGGTGACCAGCTCCAGCGCGTGCTCGCCGGTGCGCTCGACCACCAGGCCCGCCTTGGTGATCACCTTCATCAGCTGGTCCACAGTGGACGGATCCGCGCGCGTGGCCGCCAGCACGTGCGCCAGGCGGCCCTTGTACGCCTTGTTGAAGTGGCTCACCGTCACGCGCTCGCCGCGGGCGTTCTCCGTCACCACCCGGACGGTCACCGCGTCCGGGCGCAGCTTGGCGAACGCCGAGTACGTGCCCGAGCGCAGGTCGACGACCAGGCCTTCGACCGCCTGCAGCACCGGCTCGAGGACCGGCTTCCACAGCCCGCGGACCGTGCCCAGCGCCGGCAGCGAGTTCCCGCCCGAGAGGCGGTACGCCGGGATCGGATCGGTGGCCGACACCACGCCGAACAGCGACGACGTCACCGCCAGCCGCCGGTGGGCCTTCTCCAGCCCCGCCCTCGTGAAGCTCTTCACGTCCAGCGCGTCGTACAGGACGCCGGTGTAGCGGCGCAGCGCCGGCATCGTCGGGGACGTCCACAGCTGCGCGTTGCGCGCGACCTCGCCCGCCTGCCGCTCGGTGAGGCTTAGGGCCGCGATGCTCGCCGGGACGTCGGCGGCCAGCTCCACCAGCGCGTCGGCCAGCTTCGTGCGCGTCGGGTTCAGCTCGGGGAACGACAGCCCGTCGAGGTGGAGCGGGCCGCCGCGGCCGCCGTCGGCCTTGGTCTCGGAAGGGGGGAGGAGCACCAGCACGCCCCGAGCGTAAATCGGGGTGCGTGGGCGCCGCTGCCCGGCCTAGCCTCCCGGCATGGACCTGACCTGGCGACCGTTGGGCTTCGACGACGCTTCCGCCCTCGCCCGGCTGTACGCGGCGGCCGAGGAGGTCGACCGGACGGGTGAGCACTTCAGCGCGGAGGACCTCCGCGAAGAGCTGGCGGGCCCCAACGTCGACCTGGCCCGCGCCACCGTCGGCGCCTGGGCCGGCGACCGGCTGATGGGTTACGGCCTGGTCCGCCGCCGCGACGCCGCCGACCCCGTGCACATGATCCGGCTCCAGTCGATCGTGCACCCGGACCACCGGACCGACGCCGTCGGCGCTCACCTGGTCGAGTGGTTCGCGCGCACGAGCCGCGAGGTCCACGAGCGCGTCTTCCCGGGCGCGCCGCTCGAACTGCATTACGGCAGTCACGAGAACGAGCGCTGGATCGCGGGTGTCCTCACCCGCGCGGGCTACACGAACAGCCGGACGATGGTCACCATGCGCGTCGGCCTCGCCGACCTGCCGCCGCAGCCTCCGCTACCCGACGGGTTCGCGGCGGTGCCGTTCGACTTCAAGTACGACCTCGCCGCGCTCGACGCCCGCAACGACACCTTCGCCGACCACTGGGGCAGCACGAGCTACGAGCCGGACGCCTGGCGCCACCTGGTCACCGGCTCGAAGGACTTCCGCCCGGAGCTGTCGTTCCTCGTCCTGGACGGCGACAAGGTGCTGGCGTTCGTGCTGAGCCACCACTACGTGTCCGAAACCGAGGCGACCGGCATCCGCGAGCTCTACGCGACCTGGGTGGGCACCCGGTCGGCCCTGCGCGGCCGCGGCATCGCGTCCGGGCTGCTGGGACACACCCTCCTGGCGGCGAAGGAGGCGGGATTCGACCGGTCGGCCCTCAACGTCGACGTCGACAACGCCCACCGCGCGCTGGGTGTTTACGAACGCTGCGGATATCGCGTCGTCGACGAATGGCACGTGTACGTGCTCAAGCCTGGACGAGGTTGAGCAGCTCCTCGCCCTGCGCGTACCGCCGCAGCTGCTCCGCAGCGAGCTTTTTCGCGCGCGGGTAGAACGACGCCGACCCGCCCGCGATGTGCGGGGTGATGACCACGCCGGGAACCGTCCACAGTGGATGGTCCGCGGGCAGGGGTTCGGGGTCCACGACGTCGAGACCGGCGCGGAGGCGCCCGGTGCGCGTCTCGGCGAGCAACGCGTCCGTGTCGATCGCCGTGCCGCGGCCGACGTTGACCACCAGGGCGTCGTCGGGGAGGGCGGCGAGCTCGGCGGCGCCGATGAGGCCGCGCGTCGCGGGGGTGTCCGGCAGGACCAGCACGACGATGTCGGCTTCGGGCAGCAGCGTGGGCAGCTCGGCGACGCCGTGGACGCCCTCGTCCGGGCGGGGACGGCTCGCCACCCGCGTCACCACGGCCTCGGCCGCGACGAGCTGGCGTTCGATGGCTTGCCCGATCGAGCCGTACCCGACGAGGAGGACCCGGCTGTCGGCCAGCGACCGCGTGTGCTCCCGCACCCACTCGCCGTGGGTCTGCTGCGCGAACCAGCGCGGCAGGTCCCGCTGCGCGGCATGGATGAGCGCGAGGGCGTGCTCGGCGACGCTCAGGTCGTGCAGCCCGCGCCCGTTCGCGAGACGCACGCCCTCGGGCAGCAGCGGCACGATCGCCTCGACGCCGGCCGACAGCGACTGCACCACCCGCAGCGACGGCAGTTCCCGGATCAGTTTCGGCGGCTCCGATCCTCGGTCGTAGGGCAGCACGTAGAACTCGACGTCCCCGAGATCGGCCGGAGGAGCGCCGGCGCCGTCGTAGTACGCGGCGCCGAGCCCCTCCGGCACGTCGATGTCGGTCCACGGCAGCAGTACGCGAGCGCTCATGCCGCCTTTCTACCCGCTACCGCGTGTAGTAGCCCTGCAGGTCGACGACCAGGTGCGTCGAGCCTGCAGAGTTGAGCACGTCGAAGCGCGCTCCCGAGCCGAGCCGGACCGTCGCCGCGTTGGACGTGTTCTCGCCCGCCATGACGTTCACCGTCGAGGGCACGCCGCTGTAGGGCAGGTCGTGCGACCAGGCGGCCAGGAACGTCGTGGCGCTCGGCTGGACGCCGGTGACGTTCACCGCCGCGGCGGTCGCACCGGACGGCAGGCCGGCGGCCGGCACCGTGACGATCCCGCCCGGGCCCAGCGGCGCCGCCGGGCCGGTGCGGGTGTCGACCAGGCGGGTGGGCGTGCCCAGCGCCGCGTACCGGCTGCCCGCGTCACCGGGGACGAACGAGCCGACCAGGGACAACAGGACGTGGCTCTGGCCGTGGTGCAGGAAGATGCGGATGGCGCCGTCGTCGCCGATCCGCACCAGCGACTGGGTCGCGCGGTGCTCGTTCGGCACGATGTTCAGCGTCGACGGGCCGGGCGTGCCCTGGGCGAAGACGCTGAAGAAGGTGTCGGAGTCGCTTTCGGTCCCGGTGAGGTTGACGGCCACCGCGACGGCGTCGGCGGGGACGCCCGCGACGCCGCGGACCGGCACCGCCACGACCTCGCCCGGGGTCAGCCGGCCCGGGTGCCCGCCGAGCGACGTGCGGGTGTCGAGGACCAGGTCGGGCTTGTCCTTCGGCTGGTAGGTCGACTCGCCGGAGGCGCTGTAGTAGCCGAGGTAGTCGACGATGACGTCGATGTTCCCGGCGTTGTTGCGGACCTTGATCCGGCCGTCCGCACCGACCGGGACGATCGCCATGCCGGCGGCGGTGCGGCCGCCGGTGATGTTGACGTTGGACGTCGTGGGCAGGGCGTCGCCGTAGGCGGTCAGGAAGGTGCTCGCGGTGCCACCGGTGCCGACCAGGCTGACCGCGACCGCGCTCGCGGCGGCGGGCAGGCCGGGGACGGCGACGGACACGGATTCGCCGGCCGCGACGGGCTTCTTGTGGCCGCCGGTGTCGGTGCGGGTGTCGAGCACGCGCTGGGCGGCGGGCAGGGCGGTGTAGGCGTCGCCGCGGAGGCGGAGGCCGATCCAGCCGGCGATGTCGTCGACGCGGGTCTCGACGGTGCCCTGCCGGGTCTCGGTCGAGCCGAGGCAGCCGGCCTGCCAGGAGGCGTGGTGGATGCCGGCGAGCTCGACGACGCCGTTGCGCTCGCGCAGGAGGGGACCGCCGGCGTCGCCCTGGCAGGTGGTGGCGGCCGCCGGGTCGCCGAGGACGGCGAGGGTGGTGGCGGTGACGCTCTGCACGGAGGCGGGGACGGTGTGGAGCTGGTCGGGGACCCATTCGGTGGCGGTCCGGCCGTAGCCGGCGATGCGCAGGGTCTCGTTCGGCGCGGGGGCGGCGGTGCCGATGGCGACGGGTGTGACGCCGGTGACCGGCGCGGCCAGCTTGGCGAGGGCGAGGTTGCGGTCGGCCCGGAAGAGGAGGTCGACGACGGCGCGTTCGGTGCCGGCGGCGCCCCGCTGCCCGACGATCGCCTTGGTGGCGAGCTTCGGCGCACCGGCTTGGCCGCCGTTCTCGGGGAAGCAGCCGGCGGCGGTGACGACCCACTGCGGCGCGACCAGGGCACCGCTGCACCCGTGCAGCCCGCCGACGTCGATCTTGGTGGCGAAGGTGTAGGCGCCCTCGGCGGCCGGGCTGCCCCCGGTGACGGCGGCCGAGGGAACGGCGGCGAGAAGGCCGGCCACCGCGACGGCGGCGAGCGTGACCCCGGCTCTTCCGGGCATGGCGAAGGCACCCCTGACGGGCGGCATGGATCCCCCTGTGATTCGGAAACTTCGTCGCGAACGGGACATGTCGCGGGCACCCCCGCACCAAGGACCCCCCGTTCCTGGTCGCGCCGATGCTAGCCGGTTGTGTTGGCGGGGAGCCAGTAGTCGGAAGGCGGGCGGGGAGGGGGTTGGGCCGAACGGACGATCATGGGGCCGGCCGGGGCTCGGTGGGGCGGGAATCGTTGTGGGACAGGGGATTCCGGCTCACGGCTCGCCCGGGGCAGCATCGGTCGGCGGGGGTGCGGTGGGCGCGGCGCGGTGCGCGGGTCGCTTCGGGCCGGGTTGGGTGGGTGTGGCAGCCGGCGGCTGGCGGGGGTGCGGTG
>NZ_JBSGJD010000404.1:0-5537 GCF_053605405.1 Amycolatopsis sp. NPDC003861 | reverse complement strand
GTGGTAAGGCGGGTTCTAACCCGCCTTACCACTCACGAGGCTCACAGGTGGGTGGCGTCGATGACGGCCTGGGCGAACGGGCGCGGTGCTTCCTGCGGCACGTTGTGGCCGATGCCGTCGAAGACGCGGTGTTCGTACTTGCCGGTGAACTTGGCGCGGTAGGCCTTGCCGTCCTTGGCCGCGCCGTCGAAGTCGCTGCCGATCGTGATCGCCGGGACGCCGATGGTCGCTCCCGCGTTCAGCTTCTGTTCGTACGCCTCGTACTGCGGCTCGCCCGGCGCCAAGCTCAGGCGCCAGCGGTAGTTGTGGATGACGATGGCGACGTGGTCCGGGTTGTCGAACGCCGCCGCGCTGCGGTCGTACGTCGCGTCGTCGAAGTGCCAGGCCGGCGACGCCGTCTTCCAGATCAGCTTGTTGAAGTCGTGGCGGTTGGCCGCGTAGCCCGCGCGGCCGCGTTCGGTCGCGAAGTAGTACTGGTACCACCAGCCGAGCTCGGCGGCCGGGGCCAGCGGCTTCTGGTTCGCCGCCAGGTTCGTCACGATGTACCCGCTCACCGCGACGATCGCCGTGCAGCGTTCCGGCCACAGCGCGGCGATGATGTTGACGGTCCGGCCGCCCCAGTCGTAGCCGCCGAAGACGGCCTTGTCGATCTTCAGCGCGTCCAGCAGGGCGATGACGTCGAGCGCCACGGCCGTCTGCTGGCCGTTGCGGACCGTCGCCGCCGACTTGAACGCCGTCGGGCCGTAGCCGCGCAGGTAGGGGACGATCACCCGGTAACCCGCGCCGGCCAGGATCGGTGCGACGTCGACGTAGCTGTACGGGTCGTACGGCCAGCCGTGCAGCAGCACCACCGGCTGCCCGCCGGCCGGGCCGAACTCGTGGTAGGCCATCGTGACCAGGCCGGCGTCGGCCTGTTTGACCGGCCCGAGCGAGGTGTGCTCCCCGGACCCGGCCCGCAGGTCGGGGGCCGGCGCGGGGGCGGCCGCGGGAGGGCCCGACGAGCAGGCCGCCAAGGACGTCGCCGCGAGCCCGGCCGCGAACACGTGCCCGAACCTTCTCCTGCTGATCATCTGCTGCTCCTGCGCGAAAGACTGTGGGACTTTCACGACGTTAGGAGCCGTTTGGTGACCTTCGCGCCCGTCAGGTGACGCAGCCGGTGTACGTCATCCTTCGAGGGTCTTCAGCATCCCGGCGAGGTCGGCGCGCGAGCTGACGCCCAGCTTGGGGAAGATCCGGTGCAGGTGGGTGCCGACGGTCCGGTGCGAAAGGTACAGCCGCTGCCCGATCTCCCGGTTCGTCAGCCCTTCGGCGGCCAGCTGCGCGATGCTCAGCTCGTGCGGGGTGAGCTTGTCCCGCGCGTCCGGCCCGCGGTTCGGGCTCGACTCGCCCGCGCTGCGCAGCTCGCGGCGGGCCCGGTCGGCCCAGGCCGCCATGCCGAGCGCGTCGAACGTCTTGCGGGCGGTGCGCAGGTGCGTCCGCGATTCGACGACCCGCCGCTGCCGCCGCAGCCACTCGCCGTACGCCAGGTGGACGCGGCCGCGTTCGGCGGGCCAGCCGGCCGAGTCGAGGGCCTCGGCGAACCGCTCGTCGCTCGGGTCGAGCACGGCCCGGGCGTACCGGAGGCCGATGTGCAGCGCGGGTGACGGCGTGTCCAGGCACTCGAGTCCGGCCACGACCTCCCGCAGCTCGCCGGTCCGGCCCGCCCGCACCGCGGCTTCGGTGAGTTCCGCGACGCAGTACGTGCGCAACGCCAGCTGGTAGGCGGGGTCGGCCGGGTCGAGCAGCCGGCGCAGGTCGGCGAAGGCGTCCTCGAACCGGCCTTCGCTCAGGCCGGCCAGGCCGCGCGTGAGCTGCACGGTGGCCAGCACCGGCCGGGCGCCGGCCGCGAGCCCGGCGCGTTCGGCCTCGTCGGCGAGGGTCTTCGCTTGCTTGTGCTCGCCGCGCAGGGCGGCTATTTCGGCCTGGACCGCGGTGGCGAGCCCGGCCATGAACGGCTGGCCGGTCTCGCGCGCGAACCGGACCGCTTCCGCGGCGGCGGGCACGGCACCGGCCAGATCGCCGAGCCGGACCCGGCTCCACGCCAGCACGGCCAGCGCCCGCGGCAGCAGCCCGAGCCGCCCCTGCGCCCGCAGCCCGGGCGCCGCGGCGGCGGAGAACCGGGCGGCGAGGTCGAAGGCCCCGACCTGCAGTGCGGCACTGCCGAGGTACCGGTCCACTTCGGGGTCGGCGCCGGTCTTGGCGACCAGCTCCCGGAGGTGCCCGAGGACGGCCGCGCCGCGTTCGAAGGGAGCGACATAGGCGGTGACGGCGACGATCCGCGGGTCGCCGTCCGGGATCGGCAGCCGATCGGCGACGTCCAGGAGGGCCTTCCGCGCTGCCGGACCGGGTTCGGTCCAGAAGCAGCGCATGGCGGCGCTCCAGAGGATCCGCATGGCGGCGTCGTGGTGGCCGTCTTCGGCGACGGACGCGGCGGTCCGGGCGAGTTCGGCGACGCGGGCGGGGTCTTCGCGGACGCCGTCTTCGAACTCGCTGAGCAACCGGCCGGCGGTGGCCCGGCGCCGGGGATCGGCCGGGTTGGCCGCGTGGACCAGGCGTTCGGCGGTCTCCCGCCGCCCGGACTCGACGGCCAGTTCGGCGGCCAGCAGCAGCCGGTCGGTCCTGGCCCCGGCGTCGGGACTGAGCCGGGCCGCCTGTTCGAGGGCGGCGATGGCGGCCGCGGCACCACCGCGGAAGCGGGCGCGCTCGGCGGTGCGTTCGAGTTCGCCGGCCACGGTCTCGTCCGGCCCGGCGGTGGCGGCGGCTTGGTGCCAGGCACGCCGATCGGGCTGGTCGCGGAGGGCTTCGACGAGGGCGAGGTGGGTGTTGCGGCGGTCGAGCGGGGTGGCCGAGGCCGGGATGGCGGACCGCATGAGGGGGTGCCGGAAGGTGACGGCCCCCGCGGACAGCTCGACCAGCCGCGCTTCGACGGCGGGGGCGAGGACCGCGGGATCGGCGGCGCGCTCGGTCGCGGTACCCGTCCCGAGCAGGGCGTCCGTCGCCGCCAGGGTCTCTGCCAACGATGTCGTCTCGTTGAGCGCCGCCACCAGCAGGGCCGTCCGGGTCGCCGCGGGCAGCGCCGCCACCCGGGCCGTGAACGTCCGCTCCAGCCGTTCGGTCAGAGGCAGCACCGGGTCCACGCCGTCCAGCGAGGCCACCGCCGCGGGCAGCTCCGTCAGCGCCAGCGGCAACCCCGCCGCCTCGGCGAGCAGCCGCGTCCGGACGGCCGGCGCCAACCGCGGCGCCACCGAATCCAGCACCTCCGCCGCCGCGTCCGCCGGCAACCTCTCCAGCACCATCGACGTCAGCCCCGCCGACAGCAGCGGGGACTCGGCGCCGTCCCGCAGGGTCGCCACCAGGACGATCGGCTCGGTCTCGATCCGCCGCGCCACGAACGCCAGGACGTCCGCGCTGGCCCGGTCCAGCCAGTGCACGTCCTCCGCCACCAGCAGCAACGGCTTGGCCGCCGCCTTCTCGGCCAGGAGCGTCAGCACCGCCAGCCCGACCAGGTACGCGCTCGGCTCCGCTCCCGAAGCCAGCCCCAGCGCCGTCTGCAGGGCGTCCCGCTGCGGCGCCGGCAGCTCCGCCACCCCGGCCCGGACCGGGTGCAGCAGCTGGTGCAGCCCGGCGTACGCCAGGTTCCGCTCGGCCTCGGCCCCGGTCGTCCGCAGCACCCGCAACCCCGCCACCGAGGCCGCCGCGGCCGTCGAAGCTACCAGCGCGGACTTCCCGATGCCCGCCTCGCCGCGGATCAGGACGCCGCCGCGGTCCTCCGGGCCGTCGACGAGCTCGCCCAGCTCCTTCAGCTCGGTGTCCCGCCCGGTCAGCGCCATGGAAACGACCTTACCCAACACTGTTTCCGCAGCTCACGGCCGAGTGACGTACAGCGGCAGCGTCATCCGACGGGCGCCGGGCCGCCCCGCCGGCACCTAGCGTTCCCCCGCAATGACCAGCGACCGGAGAGACCGATGAAACGCCTCCTTCTCGCTGCCGCCGTGCCGCTCCTGCTGACCACCGTCACGCAGCCGGCCGCCTCGGCAGCAACCCCCGCCCCCTGCGCCGCCGTCTCGGTGCCCGCCCCGCCGGGCGCCGGGATCGAGTCGGTGCAGGCCACGCCCCAGGCGTCGTACTGCCTGATCACCGTCACGCTCACCCACACCGGCAAGGACCACGTCAAGGTCGCCGTGGCCCTGCCGGACACCGGGTGGAACGGCCGGCTCCAAGCCCTCGGCGGCAGTGCCTACGCCGCCGGCAACTTCGACGCGCTCCCCCAGGCGGCCCAGGCCGGCTACGCCGCCGTCACCACCGACGCGGGCGTGTCCCTGGACGGCCTCGACACGTCCTGGGCGCTGAACGGCGGCCGGGTCGACCAGACGCTCCTGACCAACTTCGCCACCCGATCGGTGCACGAAGAAGCTGTCATCGGCAAGGCCGTCACGCAGCGGTACTACCAGCGGCCGATCTCGTACGCGTATTGGACCGGCTGCTCGACCGGTGGCCGCCAGGGCTACTCCGAGGCCCAGTCCTATCCGAAGGACTTCGACGGCATCCTGGCCAACGCGCCCGCCGTCGACTGGACGCAGTTCGCGGTCGCCACCCTCTGGCCGCAGGTCGTGATGAACCAAAGCCACGACTTCCCGAGCCCCTGCGTGCTTTCCGCGTTCCGCACGGCCGCCGTCCAGGCGTGCGACGCGAAGGACGGCGTGACCAACGGCATCGTCGACCGGCCGGACGAATGCGGCTACGACCCGCGTCGCCTCGTCGGGACGAAGGTGGTCTGCGACGGCCACGAGGTCACCGTCACGGCCGCGGACGCCGAGGTCGTGCGCAAGATCTGGGCGGGCCCGACCGACGAGCGCGGCCGCAAGCTGTGGGCCGGGCTGCCGAAGGGCGCGGACTTCACCTGGCTCGCCGGCACCCAGCCGGGTCCCGACGGCACGCTGACCGCGCCGGGCTTCCCGGTGGCCGTCAAGTGGGTGCAGTCGTTCCTGGAGAAGCGAGCCGATTTCGACACCTCGAAGCTGACGTACGCGCAGTTCGCGGCCCTGTTCCGCCAGTCGGTGCGTGAGTACGACGACGTCATCGGCACGTCCGACCCCGACCTCTCGGCGTTCCGCCGCGCCGGCGGCAAGCTGATCACGTTCGTCGGCGCGAACGACCAGCTCATCCCGCCGGGCGGCACGCTGTCCTACCGCGCCGAGGTGGAACGGACGATGGGTGGCCCGCAGCGGGTCAACGACTTCTACCGGCTGTTCCTCGCGCCGGGTGTCGAGCACTGCTTCGGCGGTGGCGGCCCGGAGCCCACGAACGCGCTCGGGCAGCTGGTCGACTGGGTCGAGCACGGGACGGCGCCGGCCACGCTGACGGCGGCGTCCGCGGACGGCAAGACCCGCGACCTGTGCCCGCTCCCGCGGGTTTCCCGCTACACCGGCGGGGACCCGGCCACGGCGTCGAGCTACCGCTGCCGCTGAGCTCCGGTCCGCGAGCGCCCTCCCCCGGCG
>NZ_JBSGJD010000403.1:0-5551 GCF_053605405.1 Amycolatopsis sp. NPDC003861 | reverse complement strand
TGGGTGGTGCATTGGGCGGTGGGGACCCCCCCAAAGATCGGGATCGGAAACACCAGACCCCCGCTACAACCCATTCAACCGCGGGGCCGGCCCGCCCCCCCGCCCGCCGCCCCCCGGCCCGGTCCCCACCCAGGAGAAAGCCCATCCATGAGTGAGCCCATTCTCGAGATCAAGGGCCTGAACAAGAGCTTCGGCCCGGTCCACGTCCTCCACGACGTGGACTTCGACGTGCGTGCAGGCGAAGTGACCGCACTGGTCGGCGACAACGGTGCCGGCAAGTCGACCCTCGTCAAGTGCATCGCCGGCATCCACCCGTACGACTCGGGGGCCGTGCGGTTCAACGGGCAGGACGCCCACATCCGCGGCCCGAAGGACGCGGCCGAACTCGGCATCGAGGTCGTCTACCAGGACCTCGCGCTCGCCGACAACCTCGACATCGTCCAGAACATGTTCCTCGGCCGCGAGCGCGGCAGTTCCTGGAAGCTCGACGAAGCCAGCATGGAGAAGGCCGCCCGCGAGACGCTGGCCTCCCTGTCGGTCCGGACCGTGAAGTCGGTCCGCACGCCGGTCTCCTCGCTGTCCGGTGGCCAGCGGCAGACCGTCGCCATCGCGAAGTCGGTGCTGTGGAACAGCAAGGTCGTCGTGCTCGACGAGCCGACCGCCGCCCTCGGTGTCGCGCAGACCCGGCAGGTGCTCGACCTGGTCCGCCGGCTGGCCGAGCAGGGCCTGGGGGTCGTGCTGATCAGCCACAACATGGCCGACGTGTTCGAGGTCGCCGACCGCATCGCCGTGCTCTACCTCGGCCGGCTCGTCGCCGAGGTGCACACGAAGGACGTCACCCACGGCCAGGTCGTGGAACTGATCACCGCCGGTCGCTCCGGTGACCTCGGCCTGGCCCGGCCCGAAGCCGTGGTCCTGTGAGCGGGAAGAAAGAACCGGAAATGACTGAAACCCCTGCCAAGCACGAGGTCGGCACCCCCGCCGACGCGCTCGCGCAGACCCAGGCCCCCACCGGGGCGATCTCCGACTTCGGCATCGACACGACATCGATGTCAACCGGCGAGGCCGTTCGCGACTACTTCGCCCGCCTGCGGGCCGGTGAACTCGGCGCGCTGCCGTCGCTGTTCGGCCTGCTCGTGCTGGTGATCCTGTTCAGCGCGCTGTCGGACAACTTCTTCACGCTGGCCAACATCGCCAACGTGTTCCCGCAGGGCGCGGGCGTCATCATCATCGCGATGGGCATCGTGTTCGTGCTGCTGCTCGGCGAGATCGACCTCGCCGCCGGTGTGGCCTCCGGTGTCGCCGCGTCCGTGATGGCCCTGCACTACGTCCAGAACGGGAACCTCCTGGGCAACATGGGCACCGGCGTGTTCATCACGTTCATCGGGGTGCTCGCCCTGGCCATGCTCCTGTCGGCCTACCAGCGGATCTGGGCGGGTGCCGCGCTGTCGCTGATCGGCCTGCTGCTCGTCGCGATCGGCGTCCCGGCCAACGCCTGGCTCGAGATCCTGCTGGCCATCTGCGTCGGTACTGCGATCGGCTGCATCACCGGGTTCCTCGTGTCGAAGATCGGCATGCCGTCCTTCGTCGTGACGCTGGCGCTGTTCATCGTGTGGCAAGGCGTCCTGCTGCAGTTCATCGGTGAGGGCGGCACGATCGGCATCAGCAATTCGGACATCCTGTACAAGATCGCCAACGGCAACCTGAACATCCTGGGCAGCTGGATCTTCTTCCTCGTCGCGGCCGGCGGGTTCGCGGTGATCACGCTGACCAGCCACTTCAAGCGGCTCCAGCGCGGCCTGGTCGTCCAGCCGACGGCGCTGGTGATGGTCAAGGTCGGCGCGCTCGTCGTACTGTCGGCGATCGGCACCTGGCTGCTGACGATCAACCGCTCGCCGAACAAGGCGGTCGTCACGATCGAGGGCGTCCCGTACGTCATCCCGATCATGCTGGTGCTGCTGGTGGCCGGGACCTACGTGCTCAACCGGACCCGGTACGGCCGGTACGTCTACGCGGTCGGCGGCAACAAGGAAGCCGCCCGCCGCGCCGGTATCGACGTGCCGAAGATCCGGGCGAGCGTGTTCGTCATCGGCTCGGCGATCGCGGCCATCGGCGGCATCGTCGCCGCGTCGAAGGTCGGCTCGGTCAGCCCGCAGTCCGGTGGCCTCAACACGCTGCTGTTCGCGGTCGGTTCGGCCGTCATCGGCGGCACGTCGCTGTTCGGTGGCAAGGGCCGCGTGTCCGACGCCGTGGTCGGCGGGCTCGTGATCGCCGTGGTCATCAACGGCCTTGGCCTGCTCAAGCAGCCGGCCGCGGTGGTCAACATCATCACCGGTCTGGTCCTGCTCCTCGCCGCCACGGTCGACGCGCTGTCCCGGCGCCGCGCGGCTGCGTCGGCGCGCTGAACCAGCATGGGATGATCAAGCCCGTGACCAGCACGCCCGTTGCTCGACCGGACGAGGTGCGCCGGCACAACCGCACGACACTGCTCCGCCTGCTGCACGTCGGCGGGCCGAGCACCCGGGCGACCCTGGCCGCCGAGCTGGGGCTCAACCGGAGCACGATCAAGACCCTCGTCGACGGGCTCGCCGAAGCCGGTGTCGTCGAGGAGAAGGTGCCGAGGCCGGGACGAGGGGCGGGCCGCCCCTCGCTCCTGGTCCTGCCCCAGCCGCACGCGGCGGTCGTGCTCGCGGTCGACCTGCAGGTCGAGCACGTCGCGATCGCCCTGGTCGGGCTGGGCGGGCAGATCCTGGGCCGCAACAGCTGGAACCTGCGCGGCCGGATGGGGCAGCCCGAAGAGGTCATCACCCACGTCATCGAGTCGACGGCCATCCTGGCCGGCGACCTCGACGTGACCCCGGTGGCGGCCGGGGTGTCGGTACCCGGCGTCGTCCGGCGGGCGGACGGGCACGTGCACGAGGCCCCGAACCTGCGCTGGACCGACGTCGCGCTCGGCGATCGGCTCGGCGGCGTGCTGCAGATCCCGATCCTGGTCGGCAACGACGCCGAGTTCGGCGCGGTCGCCGAGCACCTGCGCGGGGCGGCCCGCGGCGCGTCCGACGTGGTGTACATCTCGGCGGACGTCGGCGTCGGCGGCGGCGTGATCGCGGAGGGCTCGGCCCTGCGCGGCGGCTCGGGGTACGTCGGCGAGATCGGGCACATGGTCATCCGGCCGGACGGGCGGCCCTGCTACTGCGGCAGCAGCGGCTGCTGGGAGACCGAGGTCGGCGAGGCGGCCCTGTGCCGGGCGCTCGGGCTGCCCGAAGAGACCCCGCGCGGGGCGATCCTGTTCGAGCTGCGGGAGCTGGGCCGCGCCCCGGAGAAGGCGATGTCGCGGCTTGCGGAGTTCGCCGAGTGGCTGACGCTGGGGCTGATCAACGTCGTCAACCTGCTGGGGCCGCAGCTGGTCATCCTGGGTGACCTGCTGACGGTGCTGCCGGAGGCGGTGCTGCGGCACGTCGGCGCCGAGGTTCGCCGCCGCAGCCTGGTGAGCCGGGCGGTGGGCGGCACGCGGATCGTCAGCTCGGCCCTCGGGGGCGACGGGAAGCTGCTCGGGGCCGCGGAAGTCGCGTTCGAAGTCGTCCTGGATTCTGTCTGATTTTCTGTCCGGTTCCGTGTCCGAAATCACTGCTAGCGGTAGTCGAACCGTGATTTCAGCCACGCAATCTGCAAGATGCAGAAAGTCGCCGGAGATGCAGAAAGGCGGCCGGTGCCTGTGCGCACCGGCCGCCTTTCGCGTCTGGGTTGTTACCGCTGGATGTCGGCGGACAGTTCCTTGAGCTTGGCCTCGTGCTCGCGGGCGTGGTGCCCGCAGAAGAGCAGTTCGCCACCCGTGCTGAGGATGGCTCGTACCTGAGCTGCTGCTCCGCACCGGTCACAGCGGTCGGCGGCGGTCAGTTCGGGGCGGGTGAGCGTCGGCGATGTCATGGGGGTCTCCCTCCGTCCCGGCACCGGTCGCCCGGTGCCATCGATCCAGCTACGCCCACTTCGGGACTGCTACCGGTGGCGGCGATCGCCTCCGGCTCCGCGTGTTCGTGCTTCCACTGTTCCAGACGTTTCGCGGCTCGCAAGTGTTCCCGCGCCGGTGGGACCTGAGTCACGTCGATTTACCCCGGATGCCGTAACGCCGTCCTGCATTCCAGGAGACGATTACCCGGAGAGTTACGTTTTCCGTGGTCAGGCAGCATGGGGTGGTGAGTACCGTGACTTCACCCCGACGGCTTTCCGCGGTCCCCGCTCCGCTCTTGTTCGTTCTCAGCGGAATTTCGATGTACGCCGGAGCGGCGGTGGCGGTCGACCTTTTCGGCCACGCATCCCCCGCGGGGGTGGCTTGGCTCCGCTGCCTGGGGGCGGCGGTGGTCCTGCTGGCTTGGCGCCGCCCGGGCCGAGCGGCCTGGAGGGGCCGCCGCCTCCTGCTGGCAATCGTGTTCGGCGTGGTGACGGCGGGCATGAACGTCCTGTTCTACGAGGCGATCGCCCGCCTGCCCCTGGGCACGGCGGTGGCGATGGAGTTCGCGGGCCCGGTGGTGGTCGCGGCGTTGGGCTCCCGGACGGTCCGCGACGTGGTGGCGCTGCTCCTGGTGGCGGCGGGCGTGGTGGCGATCGCGGACGTCCGCATCGCCGGCAGCTTCTGGGGAGTGGCGTTCGCGTTGGGAGCAGCGCTGGCCTGGGCGGGCTACATCCTGCTGGGCAAGAGGGTGGCGGTCGGCGGCGACGGCATCGACAGCCTGGCAATCGGGTTCTTCGCCGGAACGGTGGTCCTGTCCCCGCTGGCCCTGGGCACGGGCCCGGTGTGGTCATCGCCACGGCTGGTGCTCCTGGGAGTCGGGGTAGGGGTGCTGTCGACGGTGGTCCCGTACGCACTGGACCAGGTGGTGTTGAGGAGGGTCGGGCAGGCACGGTTCGCAACGCTGCTGGCGCTGCTGCCGGTGACGGCGGGGGTGATGGGGTTCGTGTTGCTGGGCCAGGTGCCATCGCTGCCCGAGGCCCTGGGGACGGTGGCCGTCGTGGCGGGGGTGGCATTGCGAAGCCGGGAGCCGGGGGCGGCGGAGGTGGCGGAGCCGCCGGGCTGAGGTTTGGCTGGCTTGCTTTTGTCTGGTTTACCTGGAAAGTCCGGACGTCCCCGACTGAAACGGCAGGCTGACCACCCAACCGGCCCCCACCCAGACCCCCCCACCACCGGCCGTAGTGACAATTCAGGCTTCGGGGTGGTGGACACCAGGCTGCTTGCCAGAAGACCCACCCAAGCCGGCGGAACCGCCGGAGAGAGACCCGCTCCCACCACACAGCAGCGACCAACTCCACGGCAGCACTACCGGGCAGGGCAGGTCCTGCAGCGGCAGCCTCCCGCGGCGGGCGGTTCCCGCGGCAGACGGCTCCCGTGGCAGACGGTTCCCGTGGCAGGTGGCTCCCGTGGCGGGCGGTTCCCGCTGCAGGTGGTTCCCGTGGCTGGTGGCTCCCGTGGCAGGTGGCTCCCGTGGCGGGCGGTTCCCGCTGCAGGTGGTTCCCGTGGCTGGTGGCTCCCGTGGCAGGTGGCTCCCGTGGCGGGCGG
>NZ_JBSGJD010000402.1:0-5662 GCF_053605405.1 Amycolatopsis sp. NPDC003861 | reverse complement strand
CCAGACCGGCTGCTGCGCGGCCGGCCGGGCCGGGCGCGAAGTCCGGTTCGGCGGGGCGGGCGGCCGGACGGCGGCCACGGGCTGGGCCTGGGTCGGCTGGCTGACCGGCTCCGACACGGACCCGACCGGGACCGGCGTCGGGGCCGACGGCGGCTGCGTCGCCGAGGGCTGGGTGACCGGCAGCCGGTCCGGGGTCGGCGTGCGGTCCGGGGCGGGCGGCGGGACGGTCACCGGCGGGGTAACCACGGTCGCGGGCGGCGTCACCGGTGAGACCGGCGGCTCGGTGCGGTGGCGCGCCGGGCGGCGCACCGGCCGCTTGAGCGGCGCGACCTCGTCGTTGGCCGTGGTCTCCGGCTCGACCGGGTTCGGGACGAGCTCCGGCTTCGGCGGGGTGATCGGCTGCTCCGGCTCGGACTCGGCGAGCGGGGCGAGCAGGTCGGTGCGCACCAGGACGATGGCCCGGGTGCCGCCATAGGCCGACTCCCGCAGGTGTACCTGGATGCCGTGGCGGGCGGCCAGCCGCGCGACCACGAACAGGCCCAGGCGCGGCTCGTCCGACAGCGCCATGATCCCGAAGTCCGGCGGGTCGGCCAGCATCGAGTTGATCTCTTCGGTCTGGTCCGGCTCGAGCCCGAGGCCCTGGTCCTCGACCTCGATCACGACACCCTTGCCGACCACGTTGCCGCGGATTTCGACCCGCGACTGCGGCGGCGAGAACGACGTCGCGTTGTCGATCAGCTCGGCCAGCAGGTGCACGAGGTCGCCGACGACCGGGCCGCGGATGGCGATCTGCGGCAGCACCGCCGTCTTGACCCGCGCGAAGTCCTCGGTCTCGGCGGACGCGCCGCGGACCAGTTCGGCCAGCCCGACCGGGTTGCGCCACTGACGGCCCGGCTGCCCGCCGCCGAGGATGATCAGGTTTTCGGCGTTGCGGCGGGCGCGGGTGGAGAGGTGGTCGAGCTGGAACAGCGTGTCCAGCTGGTCCGGGTCCTCCTGCTTGCGCTCGGCCTGGTCGAGCACCTTGAGCTGGCGGTGCACGATGACCTGGCTGCGGTGGGCGATGTTGAGGAACACCGTCTTGGTGCCCTCCTTGGTCTTCGCCTCGTCGATGGCGGCCGCGATGGCGGTCTGCTGCGCCTTGTTGAACGCGTCGGCGACCTGGCCGATCTCGTCGGTGCCGTGGTCGAGGAAGTGCCCGCCCTCTTCGAGGTCGACGGGCTCGCCGGCCTGGACGCGGGCGACCAGTTCGGGCAGCCGGACCTCGGCCGCGTCGAGGGTGTCCTCGCGCAGCCGGTGCAGGCGGCCGATGAGCCGGTTCGACAGCCGGACGGCGACGAAGACCACGAAGACCGCGAACAGGACCGCGATCACACCGGCGATCAGCGATTCGGTGAACGTCGAGTCCGCGTCGTTGATCGCCGCCTGGCTCGCGTTCGAGCTCTGCAGGATGAAGATGCCCATCAGCGCGGCACCGACCTGGCGGGCGGCGGTGCGCCACTGGTCCTGCGGCACCGGCAGCTTCGACAGGTCACCGCGCAGGAACGTGGTCTCGACCTGGTTCACCGTCTGCCACGGCTGGCTGGCGAGCAGCTCGTCGTACTTGGCCTTGACCTCGGGGATCAGCTTCGGCGCCGACGAGTCGAGCTGGACGTGGTAGGCACCGACCTGGCCGACGTAGGTCCGGAAGTCGTCGTTGCTCAGCCCGCCCGCGGCCAGCCCGGCGGCGGCGAGCGCGTCACTGCGCTGCATCCCGTCGGCCGCGGTGAACAGCGGGATGGCGGTCAGCCGGTCGAACGCGTTCTGCGCACCGCGCGCGTTCTGGGCCAGCCCCGCCACACCGTCGATGAACTGGTCGATCATCTTGTTGTAGTAGGCGAAGGCCTGGTTGAGCTGCATCTGGCCGCTGTCGACCGCCTGGCGGTTCTGCGGCAGCTGCTGGAACAACCCGAAGAACGTGGTGATGTTCTTCAGAACGCTCGGCGGGGTGTCGTCGTAGCCGGCGAAGTTGTCCTTGAGGTACTGGACGGTCTTCGCGGCGTTCTCGTCCGTCTTCGGCCGGACGGCGGCGAGCACGGTGCGCTGGTTGCTCTGGCCCGCGAGCAAGGTCAGCGTGGCCTGGCGCTCCTGCTGCAGCGAGGCGAGGAACGGGATGGACGGGGCCTCCGAACCACGGATACGGTTCGTGTAGTCCCGGCCGGTGACGGCGTCGTAGATGAGGTAGCCCGCGAGAACCACGCCGACCAGCAACAGCGCGACACTGGGGACGAGCGCGATCGTGAGCACGCGCTTCCGAATCGAGGATCCCCGGTTGCGTCGAAGAGAAATCTGCTTCACCTGGGTCCGTTTTCCTTCCGGCAGTACATGGTTTTCGGGTCGCCCGAGGCGGTCAACACCCGGATTCCGACCAGCCGGATCAACATCACCGTGGTCTGCTTCGCCCGCGACGACGTTATGCAGCCCTCCAGGGCGCGTCAAGTCCGTGGCGAGAACGTGATCTTGGAACGGTGACCCCTCCACACTCGCTGCCTGCGCTTGGAAAGTCCACCACCGTAAGTCGTGAGCTTCGTCGCAGGGCGACTTTCGTTCCACGCACGTATGTGAGTAACGGAAGCGCTCCCGGACCCTCCGCGCGTTCCGGTCGGCGCCTCCTACGTACGACAGCGGCGAATCGTTCGGTGACAAACATCACGGACCCGCGCCGACCCGCCCGGACATCGCGTTCGTCCGGTGTGGACGGCCCCGGGAAAGCGGAATGGGCAGCATTCGCGAGCGGGGCCGCGGATTCCCCGGGCAGACGGCCGGAATTCCCGGCATTCCGCAACTGCGGCCGGTCCAGGACGCTGCGAAGGCCCCGGTACCGGTTCCGCGGCGCCGGCGGCCCGGTCAGCCCGGGAACTCGTCGGCCAGCGTGTTCCAGAAGAGCAGCTCGTAGCTCTGGAACAGCCGGGCGCAGCGGTGCGCTTCGCGTTCGTCGAGCCGGTGCGCGTCGAGGCCGGCCTGGATCGCGGCGAGCGCTTGTTCTTCTATTTCTGGAACGTCCGCAGCAAAGAAGTCGAAGAACGCGCACTGCTCGTCGGTGAAGCCGTAGTGCTCGCGCATGCCGGCGGCGACGTCCCGGCAGTACCGGCCGAAGGCGGCGAAATTGGCGAAGATCCCCGCCGCGGTCGCCGACGACTCGCCGTTCAGCGCGAGCCAGGCGACGTAGGCCGGGTAGACCTGGCAGCCCGCGCGGGGAAGCTCCTTCCCGTGGTCCGGACCAGTCGCCGCGAGGAGCGCGTCCAGCATCCCGTTCGCCTGCTGCTCCCCCGGCGCGAGGCCACCGAAGAAGGTGCGCGCGTGCGGCTCGCCGGCCCGGGCGGCCAGTTCGTGGAAGCTCCGCCAGTCGCTGAGGGTGATCAGCTTCTCCTCGGCGGCGAGCGCGGCGAACACCGCGCGCGGTGCCCGGCCCGCGGTGATCAGCGGCACGAGCCGGTTGTCGCCGTCGCGGGGCGCGAGCTCGGCCTGGATCTTCACGAGCAGTTCACAAGCCGACCGCGTCATCGCTTCCCCCTGGAGTCCGTGGTCCTCCCATTGAAGCGCGGTTCGCACCGGAACGCCCGCGTACACAGTGGACAGTGGTGGGGACCTGACCGCTATGTCCGGTTCGACGGCGACGCTTGACGTGGCCGCGATTCTCTATCCACCTGCGCCGGGAGCCCCTACAGTGTGGCCATCCGGAGCTCCGAGGAGGCCAGCGTTGACCACCCCGTCCGTCGCCGAGCAGACCGAAGGCCAGACGATCCCGCGGCTGCTGCACCGCAACGCGGTCGAATACCCGGACCTGCCGGCGATCACCTCGCTCGACCTCGAAGGGCAGCCGACGCTGACCTGGCTGGAGTTCCGCACCGCGATCGCCGAGGTCTCCCGCGGCCTGGCCGGGCTCGGGCTCGCCAAGGGCGACCGCATGCTGATCATGGCGCCCGGCTGCCCGGACCACATCATCGCCGACCTCGCCGCGACGCACCTGTCCGCGATCCCCTGCACCGCCTACGCCACCCTCAGCCCGGACCAGATCCGGTTCGTCGCGCGGCACAGCGCGGCGCCGGTCGTGGTGCTCGGCGGGGAGAACGAGCTGGTGCGCTGGCGGCCGGTGCTCGACGACCTCCCGGCGCTGCGGCACATCGTCGTGCTGGACGCGGCCGCGATCCCCGAAGGTGACGACCGCTTTCTCTCCTTCGCCGACCTCCGCGCCCGGGGCCGGGAAGCGCTTGCCGCCGACCCGGACGCCTTCGAGCGGTCGTGGCAGGAGATCAAGCCGGACGACCCGCTGTCGATGATTTACACGTCCGGCACCACCGGCGACCCCAAGGGCGTCGTGCTCTCCCACCGCAACGCGATCCACCAGGGGTACGCGGTCACCGAACTGCACCACCCGCCGATGCACGCGACGAACATCGCGTACCTGCCGCTCGCGCACATCGCCGAGCGGGAGCTGTCGATCTACCTCCCGATCGTCTGGGCCGGGCACGTGCACACCCTCGCCGACCCGAGCGGGGTCGTCGGCGCGCTCGGCAAGGTGCACCCGCAGAGCTTCTTCGGCGTCCCGCGCGTGTGGGAGAAGATGGTCGCCGGGCTCAAGAACATGCTCGGCGGCGTGCCGGAAGACCGGCGCACAGCGCTGCTGCAGGCGAACGAGCTGCTGCAGCAGGGCTACAAGCTGCGCAGCGCCGGGCAGCCGGTGCCCGCGGAGCTGGCCGAGAAGATCCGGCAGACCGACGAGGCCGCGCTGGCGCCGGTGCGCGCGCTGCTCGGGCTGGACAAGGTGCTCGTCGCCTCCAGCGGCGCGGCCGCCCTCCCGGTGGAGATCATCTACTTCCTGGCCGGCCTCGGCCTCGAGATCTGCGAGGTCTGGGGCCTGTCCGAGACGACCGGCGCGGCGACGTCCAACTCCGGCTCTGACTTCCGCGCGGGCACGGTGGGCAAGCCCCTCGAAGGCGTCGAGGTGAAGGTCGCCGAGGACGGCGAGCTGCTGGTCTGCGGCCCGATCGTGTTCCTCGGCTACCTGCAGGAGGACGGCACGATCGCCGACGCCACCGACGCCGACGGCTGGCTGGCGACCGGCGACATCGGCACGATCGACGAAGACGGCTTCGTGACGATCACCGACCGCAAGAAGGAACTGATCATCACCTCGAGCGGCAAGAACATCGCGCCGACCCGGATCGAGGGCCTGCTCAAGGAGCACCCGCTGATCGGCCAGGCGGTCGCGATCGGCGACGACCGCCCGTACGTGACGGCCCTGATCGTCCTCGACGACGAGATCGCGCCGGGCTGGGCCGCGGCGAACGGCGTCGAAGCGTCGCCGGACGAGCTGGCGTCGCACCCGGCGGTGCGGGCCGAGCTGGAACGCGCGGTCGAGTCGGCCAACAGCAGGCTCGCCCGGATCGAGCAGATCAAGCGCTACCACGTGCTGCCGAAGACGTGGACGCCCGAATCCGGCGAGCTGACCCCGACGCTCAAGCTCAAGCGCCGGGTCATCAACGACCGCTATTCGGCCGACATCGAGGCCCTCTACGCCGCGGTCCGCGACCCCGAACCGGCCGCCGGCGCGTAGCCCAAAGCGCCCCAATGTGGCGTTGGTTGCGTCCAACGCACCCAATGTGGCGTTCGGTGCGTCCAACGC
>NZ_JBSGJD010000401.1:0-5664 GCF_053605405.1 Amycolatopsis sp. NPDC003861 | reverse complement strand
CCTCTTTTTCTCCCCTCCCCTGGGGTTTTTTTCTTCACCTGGGGGGGGCCCACCCGGGGGCCCGGCGGGGCCCGGGGGCGCGCCGCCCCGCCGGTTCGCCTAGTTCACGCTCGCGGAGAACGAGTTGACCGCGAGGCCGACACCGCCGCTCCACGGCTCGAACCCGGCCTGGATGCTGGTGAGGTACCAGTTCCGGTCGACGCGGGTGCGGTTGTCGACGTCGTTGACGAAGTCCAGCACGTTGAACGACCAGCCCGAGAGGGTGGACTGGGCCACGTAGGACACCACGTCGTTGCCGCCGTTGTTGCCCTGCCACACTTCCCAGCCGCGCCCGCCGATGCTGGTGGTGCCGACCCGGCCGCCGACCGGCTGGACCCCGCCGGTGCGGTTGAACCAGATCATGATCTCCATCTGGTTGACCCCGTTGGTCTTCGGCGTCGGGTCCAGCCAGATGTCGTAGGAGGCGTCGAAGACGCCGCCGGCGTAGGTGTAGGAGATCGACGACGGCACGCTGCCGATCCGGTTGAGCTGCCGGGGCAGGGGCGAGCCGGGGGAGCAGTTCGCGTAGTGGCACCCGAGGTAGACCGCCGGGTAGGACAGTGGCGCGCCGCCGCTGGTGGATCCCTGCTGGGTCTGGATCCGGAACCCGCTCCCGGTGACGTTGATGCACTGCTGTGCGCTGCTGCCCCACCGGTTGTTCATCACGACGTACCGGCCGCCGATGGTGGTCGTGCCGTACTGGTCGCAGATCAGGGTGTCCGCGTGCGCGGCCGGGGCGACGGCGACGGGTGCCGCCACGCTCGCCGCGGCGAGCAGAGCCGCGGACAGGGCGTTCCTCAGTTTCATGATCTCCTCCACGTCGTCGTGGCGTTTTCTGGGAGCGCTCTCAGTAGAATCGCCTTTGATATAACCACAGCGGGCGGCCGGAGCAAAGAGGATGGCCGTGATCGATTGACCGAATGCGTTTTCCGGGCCCACGGGCACCGGAAAACGTGCCGGTCAACCGGCCGCCCGCAGCGTCCATTTCTGGTTCGCCTGCCCGTGACAGGACCACAGGATCAGCTTGGTCCCGGCCGTGGTGCCCTGCCCGGTCGCGTCGAGGCACCGGCCGGACTGCACCCCGGTGATCGTCCCGTCGGCGTTGACGTTCCACTGCTGGTTGGCCTGACCGGAACAGGTCCAGATGATCACCGGGGTCCCGTCGGCGGTGCCCTGCCCGGACGCGTCCAGGCACTTGTTCCCCGCGGTCGTCAGCTGCTTGCCGGTGGGCGTCCACGGCGCTCCGGCGCAGTCGGCCAGCTGCACCGGGGTGCCGTCGGCGGTGCTCGGGACGTCCGCGCACCGGCCCGACTGCGTGCCGACGAGCTGCTTCGCCGAGGATGGCCCGGGGGTGCCGATGCTGCCCGGGACCGCCTGCAGCGCCGCGTACCAGACCGCGGCCATCTTGTCGTAGCCGGTGGCCGTCGGGTGGACGCCGTCGATCAGGTCGGCGGCGGTCAGCGCGGCGTGCAGGTCCACCAGGTGCACGTGCTTGCCGGCGTTCTGCTTGCTCTGCACCATTCCGGGGATCGTGGCGTTGAACGTGCGGGCCGCCGCCTCCTGCCCGCTGTTGGCGATCGGGATGATCGTCGCGACGAAGACCTCGGCGTCCGGTACCGCCCCCGTGATGTGGTCGACCAGGGCGGACAGGCGGCCCGGTGCGCCCGAGACGTTGTAGTTCTGCAGGATGTCGTTGGTGCCGATGTGCAGCAGGACCGTGTGCGGGCTGCTGGTGCGCAGCCAGCCGGTGATGTTCGCGTCGATCTGGTCGATGCGCCAGCCCGGGTGGCCTTCGTGGTCGTGGTCGCCGAGGGACGCCGGCCCGTTGAACTGCGAGCCGACGAAGTCCACTTGATACCCACCCGCCGAAACCCGCTGCCAGAGCCCGATCCGGTACCCGCCCGGCACCTGCGTGCCCTCGGTGATGGAGTCGCCCAGGGGCATGACCCGGACGCCGCCGTTCGATTCGGCGGCGGCGGTGCCCGGCAGCAGGGTGCCGGCCAGGACCGCCACCGCGGCGGCGAGCCACCCCAGCCGTGTTCGCATCTCGTCTCCTCGCTGCTCGGCCGTCACACGTCGGTGATGGTCCACTGGTTGTTCGTGCTGCTGTTGGGGGTCCAGAGGCCCACGCTCGAGCCGGCGGCCGTGCTGCCCATGCCGTCGAGTGCGGTACCGGTGGCGCGGTTGACGATCTGGTACCGGCCGTTGCCCAGGCTCGTCAGCTTCCACTGCTGGCTGGTGGCGCCGGTCCACGCCGTCTGCGCGCAGGTGGCGCCGTTGGCGGTGTTGCCGCGGCTGTCGGCGACCATCCCGTTGGTGCGGTTGACGATCCGGACGTACCCGCCGCCCGCGTCGGTCAGCTGCCACTGCAGGTTCGTGCTGCCGTCCCAGTTCCACTGCTTGAGCGGGGACCCGGCGGCGACGGTGCCGCCGCTGTCCAGCACGAGACCGGTGGTGACGTTGGCGATCCGGGCCCAGCCGGTCGGCAGGGGACCGGAGCCGGGGGTGGGGATCTGGCCGGAGAAGGTCAGTTTCACCACGTACGCCGGCGCGTCGAACGGCGGGTTGGCCGAGGGCAGCTGGACGCGCAGCGCGGAGGCGTCCTGGACGGGGGCGGGCAGCGTCGTGGCGGCCCCGGCGTCCGGACCCAGCAGCTGGGCCGACACCAGGGTGCTCACGTTGATCCGGCTGGAACTCAGCGTGGTGATCGGGAAGGTGCTCCCGGGCCAGCCCAGCACGGTCGCGTACAGCACCGTGTTGTCCTTGCTGCGGGTGAACCGGACGTCGGTCCGGGTCCCTTCCACCGGGGTGGTGAACGAGCCGCCGCCCATCTTCGTCGGCCCCTCGCCGTAGACCGCCCACGCGCGGGTGCCGTAGACGGATTCGCCGAAGCGCTTGAGGTAGTTGCCGATGCCGAGCAGGATCGTGCGCTGCCCGGACGGGATGGTGCCGTCGGCCATCGGGGCGATGTTCAGCAGCATGGTGCCGTTCTTGCTGACCCGGTCCAGCAGCGAGTGCAGGATGGCCTTCATCGAGTAGTAGCCGATGCCGTTCGTGTAGCACCAGCTGGAGCTCGAGATGCTGTCGTCGGTCATCCAGTACGGGCTGAGCAGGTCGCCCGGCCCGCCGCGTTCGAAGTCGAAGACCTCCCCGCGGTTGTTGAACCCGTCCTTGTAGGTCGCGACCACGTCCTTGTTCCAGGCCACCGCCTGGTTGTAGTAGCGCGACAGGAAGTTCAGCCGCTGCGCCTCGGCGACCTGGGTCAGGTTGAAGTCCTGGTACACGAGGTCGGGCTGGTAGCCGTCGACGACCTCCCGGAGCTTGTCGAACCAGAGCTGGTTCTCCGCCTGCGTGCCGTTCTGGCCGAAGAGGCGGCGCAGCGAGTCGGTGGACTGGGCCGGCACGTGGTCGTAGAAACCGGTGAAGTGGTACGCGTGGTGCAGCGCGGTCAGCAGCTTGAGGCCCTTCGCGCGGATGGCGTCCGCGTGCAACCGCAGCAGGTCGAGCTTGGGCCCGGTCTTGACCGAGTTCCACTCGTTCGCGCTGCTGTTCCACATCGAGTAGCCGTCGTGGTGCTCGGCGACCGGGCCGGCGAACTTCGCGCCGGCGTCGGCGAAGAGCTGGGCCCACTCGGCCGGGTCGAAGTTCCCGCCCGCCGACTTGAGCTTCGGCGCGAACTGCACCCAGTTGCCCGCCTTGTCGCGGGCGCCGTTGATGAAGTTCTGGTACGGCCACGCCGACGGGTCGCCGTACACCTGCTTGTGGTGGTTGTTCTCGTTGGACCCGCCGATGTACATGTTGCGCGGGTACCACTCGTTGCCGAACGCGGGGACGCTGAAGACGCCCCAGTGGTAGTAGATGCCGAACTTGGCGTCTTGGAACCACTCGGGTGCGGGCGGGTGCTGGTCGACCGACGACCAGCTCGGCGTGTAGCTGCTCGGGCCTTCGGTGGCCCACCCGGCGGGGACGCGGACCACGCCGGCGGCCGCGGCGGCCCCGGCCACCACGATCAGCCGGCGCCGCGACAGCTCGAACGAGGACATGAGGCGACCTTTCAGCTCAGGGACCACTTCTGGTTGTTCGCGCCGGTGCAGCCGGCCAGCTGGACCGGCGTGCCGTTCGCGGTCCCGGCGCCGGTGACGTCGAGGCAGAGTCCGGATTGGACCCCGGTCACCGTCCCGTTCGCGTTGAACGTCCACTGCTGGTTGTTCTGCCCGTTGCAGTTCCAGATGATGACCTTGGTGCCGGGCGTGGTGCCCTTGCCGGAAGCGTCGAGGCAGCGGAGGTTGCCGCCGCTGTAGACGTTCAGCTCGCCGGCGCCGGTGCGCGTCCACGTCTGGTTCGTGCCGCCGTTGCAGTCCCAGATCTGGACCGCGGTGCCGGGCGTGGTGGAGACGCCGTTGACGTCCAGGCACTTGTTCGCGCCCGCCGCGTGCACGGCGCCGGTGTTCGTGCTGCCGCCGTTGCCGTACCCGGCCGCGATCACGCTGGCCTGCACCGCGTTCTCGGTGGCGTCGGTGGGGAAGCCGCTGGTCACGGCCCCTTCGAAGAATTCGCCGACGCCGGAGACGCTGTTGTCGCCGCCCGTGCCCAGCAGGATCGACGGCTCGAGCTTCATCGGCGAGTAGCCGCGCGGCAGCCCGCCCGAATACGGCGTGGTGAGACTGCCGCTGGTCGCGTCGCCGTACTTCAGGGTGAAGTTCGTGGTGCCGTTGTTCTTCAGCCACGCGCTGACGAACGGGTGGTGCACCCCGGGGTTGTTCGGATCCTTGTTGGACCCGGTTCCGGTGTGGTACATGCCGTTCTCGAGGTCGGCCTCGACCCACGGGCCGGTGCCGGTGCAGCCGTTGAACCAGCAGGCGGTGCCCCAGTAGATGGCGTTCATCGTGGCGTTGCCGGTGTCGTTGTGGGAGACCTCGCCGCTGCCGTAGTCGAAGCAGCACCACTGGTTGACGTAGTTCGACGAGGTGATCATGTAGATCCCCTCCGGCTGGGCCCCGACCGGCGCGCCCTTGGCGTTGTCGATCCGGTAGCCGACCCCCTGGGTGACCTTGATCCCGAACACCGGGTGCCCGCCCACGGTGACCGGCAGGGCCATCGCGTCCGCGCCGATGTCCGACCCGTTCGGGCCGGGGCCCTTCCAGAACCCGCCCCACGAGATCGGCAGGTCGTTGTGGTTGGCGGTCTGGTCGTAGATCTTCGTGACCGTGCACCGGGTGCCGGCGCAGAACGACACCTGCGGGGCCGAGTCCGCGACCCCGCCCGCCGTCAGCAGGCCGACGTCGAGGAACCGCTGGTCCGAGGCCCGCTGGATCTGGTAGAGCGGGCCGTTGTACGCCCCGAACAGGGCGCGGGTGGTGCTGTGCGCCGTGACGCACGGGGTGCCGCCGGCGGCGTAGAGGTCGCACGCCTCCTGCGTGGCGGCGTGGGCCGCGGCGCCCGTGGCGGCTACCGCGCCGGTCGCCAGGACGACGGCTGCCACGGTGGCCTGGAGGGTTCTGAGCAGCTTGTGGGAGACCATGGCCGAACTCCTCTGTTCGCAGGTCCGAGGTAAAGCGCCCCAATGTGGCGTTGGGTGCATCTGACGCACCCAATGTGGCGTTCGGTGCATCTGACGCACCGAAC
>NZ_JBSGJD010000400.1:0-5690 GCF_053605405.1 Amycolatopsis sp. NPDC003861 | reverse complement strand
TGGTTGTCCACCCCTCAGTCGTCTTTTGTGTTTTTTGAATCCGAAAAACACAACCACACCCCACACACACCCCCCCGGCCGGTGGCGAGCGTCAGCCGAGCTGCAGCTCCGGGGTGTACATCTCGATCCAGTGGTACAGGTCGAGCACCCGGTCCAGGCCGATGCGCATGGCCGGGTCCATGGTCGCCGGGTCCACTTCGGACGCCCGGTGCGCCCAGGCGCGGTCCACCAGGCCGAACACCTCGTGCTTCGGCTCGGCCAGCACCTCCTTGACCTGCTGCTGCAACGCCGCCGCGTAACCCGGGTCCTGCGTCGACGGGTACGGGCTCTTCACCCGCTGGGCCACCGACTCCGGCAGGACGTGCTTGGTCGCGTGCCGCAGGAGGCTCTTCTCGCGGCCGTCGAACGTCTTCAGCGACCACGGCGTGTTGTACACGTACTCGACCAGCCGGTGGTCGCAGAACGGCACGCGGACCTCCAGGCCCACCGCCATCGACGCGCGGTCCTTGCGGTCCAGCAGCATCCGCACGAACCGGGTGAGGTGCAGGTTGCAGATGGTCCGCATCCGCGCCTCCTGCGGAGACTCGCCGTCCAGGTGCTCGACCGAAGCGACGGCGGACTGGTACTGGTCCGCGATGTAGGACTCGACGTCCAGGCTCTTCACCAGTTCCGGTGTGTACAGCGACGCCCGCTCGTCCATCATCGACGTCCGGAACGCCAGCCACGGGAACGTGTCCGCGTTGACCGCCTTCTCGTCGTGGAACCAGCGGTAGCCGCCGAACACCTCGTCCGCCGACTCGCCCGACAGGGCCACCGTCGACTGGCCGCGGATCGCCTTGAACAGCAGGTACAGCGACGTGTCCATGTCGCCGAGGCCGGCCGGGATGTCCCGGGCCCGCAGCACGGCGCGCCGGACCTCGGGGTCGGTCAGGTCGCCCGGGTTGAGCATGACGTCCTCGTGCGCGGAGTTCACCAGCTGGGCGACGTCCCGCACGAACGGCGAGTCCGCCGTGTCGCGCATCTCGTCCGGCTTGAAGTTCTCCTCCTGACCGAAGAAGTCGACGGAGAACGTCCGCAGCTGCTCGCCCTGCTCGGCCAGCCGGGCGGCCGCGAGGCCGGTGACGGCGCTGGAGTCCAGGCCGCCCGACAGCAGCACGCACCGCGGGACGTCGGCGACGAGCTGGCGGTTGACGATGTCGGTCATCAGCTCGCGCACGCGGGCGACCGTGGTCTCCTGGTCGTCGGTGTGCTGCTTCGCGTCCAGCTTCCAGTAGGTGCGGGTCTTGATGCCCTCGCGGGACACGGTGACGATCGTGCCCGGCTGGACCTCTTCCATGTCCTTCCACAGCGACCAGCCCGGCCGCTTGGTGAAGCCGGCCAGCTCGCGGAAGCCGTCGAGGTCGACGACCTTCTTGGCCAGCGGGTTGGCGAGGATGGCCTTCGGCTCGGAGCCGAACAGGACGCCGTCACGGGTCGGGTAGTAGTAGAACGGCTTGATGCCCATCCGGTCGCGGATCATGACGAGCCGGTCGTCGCGCTCGTCCCAGATCGCGAAGGCGTACATGCCGTTGAGGTGGTCGACGACCGCGTCGCCCCACTGCAGGTAGCCGTGCAGCACGACTTCGGTGTCGCTGTCGGTCTCCCACTTGTGGCCGAGCTTGGTCAGCTCTTCCTTGAGCTCGGTGAAGTTGTAGGCCTCACCGCTGTAAACCATCGCCACCGCGCCGTTCGGTGTGGACACCGACATCGGCTGCCGGCCGCCGGGCAGGTCGATGATGGCCAGCCGCCGGTGGCCGAGCGCGACGTGCCGGCGCACCCAGGTGCCCTCGTCGTCCGGGCCGCGGCACGACATGGTCGCGGTCATCGCGTCGACGACTTCCTGGCGGCGGGTGAGGTCGGCCTCGTAGGAAACCCAGCCGGCGATACCGCACATAGCCCCTCCCGGAGATTGCTTAGCTGATACAACTATCGGTAACCCAGGTGTAACACGCCCCGTAGATCTTGTCTGCCCGAATTGCACGTTCCGCACTTGTTCGATCACTCGGTGTGTCACTTGTCACTGGCCGACTACCTGCGGTGAGAACCGGGCAAACGCTTGCGTGACCGCCGCCACCGGCCGTCAAGGCGGCGTAAATGCGCGTCAGGAACGCGTCAAGGCGCCATCAGCCGGCCTCCGGAAGGGCCTCCCAGGACCGCACAGTGACGTCGTCCCCGGTCACCGAACCCGGTGACCCGTCCTGAGAGGTGCCTGTGGCCGACTTGCTCTACGCCGTTCTGCTGATCGGCGTTTTCGTGGTGCTGGCGCTGGTGCTGCGCGGCTTGGAGAAGCTGTGAGCGGCGCCGGAACCCTGGCCAACGTCGTGGGCGGCCTGCTCGCGCTCGGCCTCCTCGTCTACCTGTTCGTCGCGCTGATCAGGCCGGAGAAATTCTGATGTCCGACACCACGGCCGGGCTCATCCAGCTCGGTCTCCTGCTCGCCGCTCTCGCCGCGGTCTACCGGCCGCTCGGCGACTACCTGGCGCGGGTCTTCTCCACCGGGAAGCACCTGAAGCTCGAAAAGGGCCTCTACCGGCTCTTCCGCGTCGACCCCGACGCCGAGCAGCGGTGGCCGACCTACGCCGCGGGCGTGCTCGGCTTCTCGTTCGTCTCGGTCGTCCTGCTCTACCTGCTGCAGCGCCTGCAGCCGCTGCTGCCGTGGAACCTCGGCCGCGGCGCGGTGAGCCCGGGCGTCGCCTTCAACACGGCGATCTCGTTCGTCACCAACACGAACTGGCAGTCCTACGTCCCCGAGACGACGATGGGTCACTTCGTGCAGATGGCCGGGCTGACCGTGCAGAACTTCCTGTCGGCGGCGGTCGGCCTGGCCGTGGCGATCGCGGTGACCCGGGGCTTCGTCCGCGCGAAGACCGACCGGCTCGGCAACTTCTGGGTCGACCTGACCCGCGGCACGGTTCGCGTGCTGCTGCCGATGGCGTTCGTGTTCGCCCTGGTCCTGGTCGCGCTCGGCGTGGTGCAGAGCCTCAAGGCCGGCGTCGCCGTGACGAACCCGGACGGCAGCCACAGCACCCTCGCGCTGGCCCCGGCCGCGAGCCAGGAGGCGATCAAGGAACTGGGCACCAACGGCGGTGGCATCCTCAACGCCAACTCCGCGCACCCCTTCGAGAACCCCAACGCCTGGACGAACCTCGTCGAGCTGTTCCTCATCCTGGTGATCCCGGTCAGCCTGACCCGCGCGTTCGGCACGCTGGTCGGCAACCGCCGCCAGGGGTACGTCCTGCTGAGCGTGATGGGCCTGCTGTGGGCGGCTTCGCTGGCGCTCATCTGGTTCTCCGAGGCCAAGGCGAACAACCCGGCCGCGCTGGCCGCGGGCGCGAGCATGGAAGGCAAGGAACAGCGGTTCGGCATCGGCCTGACGTCGATCTTCGCCGACACCACCACCGGCACGTCGACCGGCGCGGTCAACGGCGCCCACGACAGTCTTTCGGGGCTCGGCGGCGGCGGGCCGCTGCTGAACATGCTCTACGGCGAGATCTCGCCCGGCGGCGTCGGCACCGGCCTCTACGGCATCCTCGTGCTGGCCATCATCGCGATGTTCCTGGCCGGGCTGATGGTCGGGCGCACGCCGGAGTACCTGGGCAAGAAGCTCGGCAAGCGCGAGGTCACCTGCGCCGCGATCGCCATGCTGGCGATGCCGACCGTCGTGCTCCTCGGCTCCGGGATCGCCCTGCTGCTGCCGGGAACCGCGGGCGCGCTCGGCAACTCCGGCGCGCACGGGCTGTCCGAGATCCTCTACGGCTACGCCTCGACCGGCAACAACAACGGCAGCGCGTTCGGCGGCCTGACCGCGACCAGCGACTGGTTCCAGTCCTCGTTCGCCGTCGCGATGGCGTTCGGCCGGTTCGTGCCGATCCTCGCCGTGCTCTGCCTGGCCGGTTCCTTGGCCGCCCAGCGCAAGGTGCCCGAGACCGCGGGCACCCTGCCGACCACCGGGCCGCTGTTCGCCACCCTGCTCACCGGCACGGTGGTGCTCGTCGCGGCCCTCACGTTCATCCCGGCGCTCGCGCTCGGGCCCATCGCGGAGGCACTCGCATGACCGTCACCGAAGAACGACCCCGGGTGACCCCCGCCGAACCCCCGGGCCGGGTCGGCGCCGGCGTCTTCAGCCCGCGCCAGCTCTGGACGTCGCTGCCGGAGGCGTTCCGGAAGCTCAACCCGAAGCACCAGCTCGGCAACCCGGTGATGTTCGTGGTCTGGGTGGGTTCCGCGCTCACCACGGTCTTCGCCGTCACCGACCCGAGCGTGTTCACCATCCTGATCGCCGTCTGGCTGTGGTTCACGGTCCTCTTCGCGAACCTCGCCGAGGCCGTCGCGGAAGGCCGTGGCAAGGCCCAGGCCGAAAGCCTGCGGCGGTCGAAGAAGGAGACCGTCGCCCGCCGGCTCACCGAGTCCGGCTCCGAGGAGCAGGTGCCCGGCGTCGAGCTGCGGGTCGGCGACCTGGTCGTGGTCGAGGCGGGCCAGGTGATCCCGGGCGACGGCGACGTCGTCGAGGGCATCGCGACCGTCGACGAGTCGGCCATCACCGGCGAGTCGGCCCCGGTCATCCGCGAGTCCGGCGGCGACCGATCGGCCGTCACCGGTGGCACGACCGTGCTGAGCGACCGGATCGTCGTGAAGATCACCACCAAGCCCGGTGAGTCCTTTGTGGACCGCATGATTGCTTTGGTGGAAGGCGCTTCCCGGCAGAAGACGCCGAACGAGATCGCCTTGACGATCCTGCTCTCGACGCTGACGATCATCTTCCTGCTCGCCGTCGTCGCGCTGCAGCCGATGGCCCGCTACTCGGGCTCCGAGCAGTCGGTGATCGTGCTGACCGCGCTCCTGGTGTGCCTGATCCCCACGACGATCGGCGCGCTGCTGAGCGCGATCGGCATCGCGGGCATGGACCGCCTGGTGCAGCGCAACGTCCTGGCGACCAGCGGCCGCGCGGTCGAGGCCGCGGGCGACGTCTCGACGCTGCTGCTCGACAAGACCGGCACGATCACCTTCGGCAACCGCCGCGCCACCGAGCTGATCCCGGTCGGCACGTCCACCCCGGACGAGCTCGCGCGGGCCGCCCGATTGGCCAGCCTGGCCGACGAGACCCCCGAGGGCCGCAGCGTCGTCGACCTCACCGAGGACCACGCGGACCGGGACGAGCGGGGCGAGTTCGTCCCCTTCACCGCGCAGACCCGGATGAGCGGCATCGACATCGGCACCCGCCGGATCCGCAAGGGCGCGGCGAGCGCCGTGCGGGCGTGGGTGCGCGACAACGGCGGCGAGTTCCCCGACGAGACCGAGCGGGTCGTCGACGAGATCAGCGCCCAGGGCGGCACGCCGCTGGTCGTCGCCGAGGACACGGTGGTGCGCGGCGTGATCCGGCTGTCCGACGTCGTCAAGCCGGGCATGAAGGAACGGTTCGAAGAGCTGCGCTCGATGGGCATCAAGACGGTGATGATCACCGGCGACAACCCGCTCACCGCCAAGGCCATCGCCGCGGACGCCGGCGTCGACGACTTCCTCGCCGAAGCCAAGCCCGAAGACAAGATGGCGCTCATCAAGCAGGAGCAGGAGGGCGGCCGGCTGGTCGCGATGACCGGCGACGAGTACAAGGTCATGGCACTCGCCTCCTACGGCAAGCCGGCTTTCCTCGA
>NZ_JBSGJD010000399.1:0-5731 GCF_053605405.1 Amycolatopsis sp. NPDC003861 | reverse complement strand
GGGCGTGGTCCAGGGGGACACGCCCGGCGCCGGAGTTCCTAGGGCAGCGCGAACGCCGGATCGGTGATCACCCGCTCGAGCTGTTCCTCGCTGAGCTGCACCGAGTCGGCGGCGTCGTCGGCGGCGTCGACGAGCATCACCGTCGAGCCGTCGGCCCGGCGGAGGACGCCGACGAAGCCGCGCAGCTTCGTGAAACCCCCAGGGCTCACGAAGCCGGTTTCGTACACCACCAGCACCGCGCCACCGGGTTGCGGGATCCGCTCGCAGTCCCGCTCCCCTTCCGCGCAGGACCGGGCGAACGGGATGTGCTCGTCCGGCACCTGCCTGCCGTACACCGACAGCTGGAAGTCGCCGGGCCGCCCGGACGCGTCGACGAAGGCGGCGGTCACGGCCATCCGGCCGGGGCCGATGGCGTCCGCCGGGGACACGCCGACCCTCAGGCCCCGCACCCCGGGGAACACCCCGGTCACGGCGTCGCCGAGCGCCTGCCGGATCCGCGCCTGCTCGGCGAGCGACGGCGGGGACGGCGGCGAGGCCGGTGGCACCCGCGGCGTGCTCGGCGTGAACAACGCGACGGCCGCGACGGCCACCGCCACCACCGAAACGACGATCCCGGCGCGGCGCCGGCGGACGTCCCGGGCCGCCCGGTCGGCGAGCTCGTCGGGGTCGAAGCCCAGCGGCGGTTCCGGGACGGTCACCTCGCGCAGGCGGGTTTCGAGGTCGGTCATCACGCGCTCCTCTCCGCGCTGTGCTCGAGCAGGCCCCTGAGAGTCTCGAGCCCGCGGGCGGCCTGGCTCCGGACGGTCCCTTCCGAGCAGCGCAGCACGTCCGCGACCGCCGCCGCCGGCAGGTCCGCGCAATAGCGGAGGACGACGGCGGCGCGCTGCTTCGGCGGGACCTCGGCGAGAGCGCGCAGGAGCGGGCCGGAAATCCCGGTGTCGTTCAGGACGGCGGGCCGGTCCGGCACGACGCCGTCCCGGCGTTCGCGGCGCCGCCACGGCCGCCGGGACTCGTCGAGCCAGCAGCGCAGCAGGACCTGCCGGGCGTAGTTGTCGACGGGCCCCCGCCGGGTGATCTTCGGCCAGACCCGGTACAGCTTGATCAGCGTCAGCTGGACGAGGTCCTCCGCGAGGTGCCAGTCACCGCACAGCAGGTACGCCGTCCGTCTCAGCGCGAAGGCGCGCGCCCGGGCGAACTCCCGGAAATCCGCGTCGTCCGCAGCCCGCATCGCGCCTCCTCGTCCGCCTTCCGGTGTACCTCACGGACGAGGGGGCGCGGCGCGTTGCACGGGTTCAGGAATTCAGGTCGATCCGCTTGAAGGTGGCGTAGCGGTCGGGCGTGTAGGCCAGCTCGCCGGCCTTGCCGGAGATGACGCGGTCGTTCGTGCCGACAGCGAAGAGCTTGTAGTAACCGGACGCGCAGGCCGGCAGCACGCCTTCGCGGTTCTCGTAGGTCGTCCCGGCCGAGGTGCCGTTCCGCACGTTGTTCACGACGGTCTTCGCCGCCGACGACAGCTGCGAGTAGCCGATCTTGGCCAGGCCGGACAGGTCGCCACAGGCGTGCGTCGTGCCGCCACCGCTGATGTCGATGACCTTGAAGGTGGCGTAGTGGTCGCCGGTGTAGAAGTACTCGCCGGCGCTGCCGGTCACGATGCGGCGCGTGCCGCGGGTGCTCGAGCCCGGCGTCGGCACCGTGTACTCGTGGTAGTAGCCCGACGCGCAGGCCGGGAGGATGCCTTCCCGGTTGTCGAAGACGACGCCGTCGTTCTTCGGGTACGGGAACGGCCCGTTCGTCTGAATCAGCTGGTACGTCGTCGTCGCTTCGGCGGGCAGCGCCGAGAGCGTCGTGTGCGAGAAGCCGGACAGGTTCCCGCAGGCGTTCTGCGCGGCGACGGCCGGGGACGGCGCGGTGACCCCGGCGAACAACGTCGCCAAGAGCGCGAACAGGACGGCAGCCAGGCGCGATCGGTAGTTGGTCATTTTCGGACCGTAACCCGATCGGATGATTTTCAGGAGACGTGGACGTGAACTCCGGGTCGAAGTCCCGACGAACGGAGGGTCAGCGCCTCAGCTTCGGGAACTTCTCCGACAGCCGTTCGTAGACGACCGGCGGCACGAAGCGCTCGATGTCGCCGCCGAGCGCCGAGATCTCCTTGACCAGCGAGCTGGACACGAAGCCGTACGCCGGGTTGTTCGCCATCAGCAGCGTCTCGACGCCGGTGAGCTCGCGGTTCATCTGCGCCATCTGCAGCTCGTAGTCGAAGTCGCTGACCGAGCGCAGGCCCTTGACGACCGCCGCGATGTCGTTGTCGCGGCAGTAATCGACCAGCAGGCCCTCCCACGAGTCGATCCGGACGTTGCCGAGCTTCGCGGTGATGTCGCCGAGGATCTCGAGCCGTTCGGAGACCTCGAAGAGCCCCTTCTTCGACCGGTTGACCCCGACGGCGACGACGACCTCGTCGAACAGCCGGCTGGCCCGTTCGATGATGTCGAGGTGGCCGTTGGTGGCCGGGTCGTAGGAACCGGGACAGACCGCACGCCGCATGGCGCGGACGCTACCGTGCCGCACCCGGTCTCCGCCGCGTGGTTCACGCCACAGCCGTGTACTCCGCCCAGAACACGGCCGTGTCGCCGTACTTCTTCGCGCGCGCCGGCTCGAAGCCCGGTGGCCAGTCCGGCTCGCCGTCGCGGGCCGCGCGCTCGATCACCACCAGCGCCGATGCCGTCAGCCAGCCACCCGCGGCCAGCGCGGCCAGCACGGACCCGAGCGCGGCCGCGTCCACGGCATACGGCGGGTCGGCGAGCACGAGGTCGAACGGCGACGGCGCGGGCGCGGCGACCACCGCCTCGACCTGCCCCGCCCGGACCGTGCCGCCCAGGCGCAGCGCCGCGACGTTGCCGCGCAGGACGCCCACCGCGCGCCGGTCGGACTCCACGAACAACGCGTCCGCCGCGCCCCGGGAGAGGGCTTCGAGGCCGAGCGCGCCGGAGCCGGCGTAGAGGTCGAGGACGCGGGCGCCGTCCAGCTCGCCCGCCGTCTCCAGAGCGTTGAACAGGGCTTCCCGCACGCGTTCCGACGTCGGCCGGGTGCCCTTCGGCGGCACCTTCAGCCGCCGTCCGCCCGCCGTCCCGGCCACGATCCTGGTCACCCCCCGATTGTGCGGGGACGGCCTGCCGCGCGGATGACCGGGACACGGGTGTCCCCGCCCGGGCCACCGCGTAGAGTCGTTCTTCGCCCTCGGAGGCGACCCCAAAGCTGTCAAGGAGCCATGCGTGTCCGAACCTCGGGTCAGACGGGCCGAGATCGCCATCGAGCAAGCCCACGTCGATCGCGTGTACACCCGTCTGGACGAACTGCGGGTCCAGGCCGAGGCTATGCGGACGAAGGGCTACGAGATCGGCCAGGGAGCGCAGCGCGAGGCGATCTTCGAGCAGGCGTCGATGCTGTTCGAGCGCGACATGATGGTCTACCACGCCAACCAGACGCTGCAGACGCTCGACGCCGAGTACGAAGGCCTCGTCTTCGGCCGGCTCGACGACCGCGAGGGAGAACGCACCTACGTCGGCCGGCTCGGCATCCGCGACGCCGAGTTCGACAACCTCGTGACGGACTGGCGCGCGCCGGCCGCGGCGGCGTTCTACCAGGCCACGGCCGAGGAACCGATGGACGTGGTGCGGCGGCGGGTGATCCGTTGCTCGGGCCAGAACGTCCTCGACGTCGACGACGACGTCCTGATCGCCGACGCCGTCCCCGAGGACATGCAGATCGTCGGCGAGGGCGCGCTGATGGCCGCGCTGGGGCGTTCGCGCGGCGAGAAGATGCGCGACATCGTCGCGACCATCCAGAAGGAGCAGGACGAGGTCATCCGGGCGCCGTGGCGCGGGGTCACCGAGATCACCGGCGGGCCGGGCACCGGCAAGACCGCGGTGGCGCTGCACCGCGCGGCCTACCTGCTGTACCGCTACCGCCGCCAGCTCGGCGGCGCGGGCGTGCTGGTGATCGGGCCGTCGGGCGTGTTCACCAGCTACATCTCGCGGGTCCTCCCCTCCATGGGTGAGACGAACGTCGAACTGCGCGCGCTCGGCGAAGTCCTCGACGGCCTGGAGGCGACGCGGCAGGACGCCTCGCCGCTCGCCGCCGTGAAGGGGTCGCTGCGGATGCGGAAGGTGCTGCTGCGGGCGCTGCGGGACACGCCGCCGGAGGCGCCGGAGGAGATGCGGATCGTCTACCGCGGCGAAGTCCTGAAGCTGGGCGCGCGCGAGCTGGAGAAGGTGCGCCGCAAGGCCCACACACAGGGCGCGCCGCCGAACCGCTCGCGGATCCGGGCCGCCGAGCTGCTGCTGGACGCCCTCGCCGCGAAGGCCGAAGAGCACGCGAAGGACGACGGCCGGCAGATCGACCGCGCCGAGCTGATCACCGACCTGGGCGAGCGGATCGACTTCCACCGCTTCCTGGTCGTCTGGTGGCCGGTGCTGTACCCGGCGCAGATCCTCAAGTGGCTGGGCGAGGAGAAGCGCCTGGCCGCGGCGGCGAAGGGCATCCTGAACCGCCAGGAGATCTCGATGCTGGCCGCGGACTTCGCGGACCGCTCGCGGGGCTGGTCGATCGCGGACGTGGCGTTGCTCGACGAGCTGCGCGTCCTGGTCGGGCCCCCGCCGAAGCGCAAGCGGCGCCAGGTGATCGAGGTCGAGCCGGAGCGCTCGGGCGGCGCGCCGACGCGGCCGGAGCACTACGACGAGTACTCGCACGTGGTCGTCGACGAGTCCCAGGACCTGTCGCCGATGCAGTGGCGGATGGTCGGCCGGCGCGGCAAGTACGCGAGCTGGACGGTGGTCGGCGACCCGGTCCAGAGCTCGTGGCCGGACCCGGCGGAGGCGGCTTCGGCCCGAGACCAGGCATTCGGCGTCAAGACGGCCCGGCGCCGGTTCACGCTGCGCACGAACTACCGCAACTCGGCGGAGATCTTCGACCTGGCGGCCAAGGTGGTGGCGGGGCACGCGGAGTCCGGCGAGCTGCCGGTGGCGGTCCGCCGCACCGGAGTGGAGCCGGAGGTCCGCCCGGTCGAGGCAGCGGGCCTGGCGGCGGCAACCCAGGCGGCGGTGAAGGAGCTGCTGGGCGCGGTGGAGGGAACGGTCGGCGTCATCACGGCGATGGACCGGGTCCCGGAGATCGCGGGCTGGCTGTCGGGGCAGGCGGACGAGCGGCTGAAGGTCGTGGGCAGCCTGGACTCGAAGGGCCTCGAGTACGACGCGGTGGTCCTGGTGGAGCCGAACGACCTGATCACGGAGTCGACAACGGGGCGGCGGGTGTTGTACGTGGCACTGACCCGGGCGACGCAGCAGCTGATCGTCCTGGCCTCGAACCCGGACTGGATCCCGGCGGCCTGAGGCCGGTCGGTTCCGAAGAGCCGGCGTGCCTGACGGGGTTGCCCACAACCCGATGGGGCTGGGGACAGCTCCGGCCCCGGCAGCGGCTTTCCGGCTTCGAAGTCGGACCCCCTCGATACGCTGGAGCGGGGTGGCTCCCCCAGGGAGGGTGGGCCCTGCGGCTCCTGCGGCTGAGTCGGAGCGCCCTTCCAGGTCCTTCACCAGCTCGAACGGCACGTCGACGCCGGACTCGCACCCCGCCCAGACCTCCCCCGCCACCCCGATCCGAAGCCAGCACGCGGACGGTGGTGCCGGGTCAAGGCACGCTTTCCCGCCTTGACGCGGTACCACCGGCCGTAGTGACA
>NZ_JBSGJD010000398.1:0-5843 GCF_053605405.1 Amycolatopsis sp. NPDC003861 | reverse complement strand
CGACGTCGGCGCCGTCGTCCGCTACACCAACGGCGGCTACTACCGCGCCAAGAACGCCAACCCGGGCTACGACCCCGTCATCAGCACCTGGTACTGGGAGCCCTACAGCTGTGACGGCGGGGGCGGCACCACCTGCAGCTACCCGAACTGGGTGGCCGGGCAGTGGTACGACGTCGGCGCGATCGTCCGCTACACCAACGGCGGCTACTACCGCGCCAAGAACGCCAACCCGGGCTACGACCCCGTCATCAGCACCTGGTACTGGGAGCCCTTCAGCTGCGGTGGCGGCACCGATCCCGGCAACCCCGGCGCGTTCGTGGTGAGCGAAGCCCAGTTCAACCAGATCTTCCCGGGCCGGAACTCCTTCTACACCTACAGCGGCCTCACCGCCGCGCTCTCGGCCTACCCCGGCTTCGCGAACACCGGCAGTGATACCGTCAAGAAGCAGGAGGCCGCGGCCTTCCTCGCCAACGTCAACCACGAAACCGGCGGGCTCGTCTACATCGTCGAGCAGAACACGGCCAACTACCCGCACTACTGCGACTGGAGCCAGTCCTACGGCTGCCCGGCCGGCCAAGCCGCCTACTACGGCCGCGGCCCGATCCAGCTGAGCTGGAACTTCAACTACAAGGCCGCCGGTGACGCGCTCGGCATCGACCTGCTCGGCAACCCGTGGCAGGTCGAGCAGAACTCGGCCGTCGCCTGGAAGACCGGGCTCTGGTACTGGAACACCCAGAGCGGCCCCGGCTCCATGACCCCGCACAACGCGATGGTCAACGGCCGCGGCTTCGGCGAGACCATCCGCAGCATCAACGGCTCCATCGAATGCAACGGCGGCAACCCCGCCCAGGTGCAGAGCCGCGTCGACAAGTACCGCCAGATCACCGCGGTCCTCGGCGTCGACCCCGGCGCCAACCTGTACTGCTGAACCCGCGGGCGGGCGGGGTCACGGCCCCGCCCGCTCAGCCGGCGAGCCGGTCCGCGATCAGCCGGATGACCGCCGCCGCGTGGTCGTTCAGGTAGAAGTGGCCGCCCGGGTACGTCTTCAGCTCGAAGCCCGCCGACGTCCGCTCGGCCCACTGGCGCGCCTCGGCGTCGGTAACCTTGGGGTCCGCGTCGCCGACCAGCGCCACGATCGGGCAGCCGACGTCGGGGCCGGGACGGTAGCGGTAGAGCTCCGCGGCCTTGTAGTCACTGCGCAGCGCGGGCAGCACCAGGTTGCGGATGTCCTCGTCGTCCAGCACCGCCGCGTCGGTGCCGCCGAGCCGCTTGACCTCGGCCAGCAGTTCTTCGTCGCCCTTTTCGTGGACCCGCTCGTCGCGGTGGGCCGACGGCCCGCGGCGGCCCGAGACGAACAGGGTGAGCAGCTTCGTGCCCCGCGCTTCCAGCCGCCGGGCGACCTCGAAGGCCAGGCTGGCGCCCATGCTGTGGCCGAAGAACGCCACCGGCCCGGCGATCTCCGGGGCGAGCACATCCGCCAGCCGGTCCGCGAGCACGAACAGGTCGTCCACCGGGGCCTCGGCGTGCCGGTCCTGCCGGCCCGGGTACTGCACGGCCAGCACCTCCACCGACGGCGCCAGCGCCGCCGACACCGGGTGGAAGTAGCTCGCCGCTCCCCCGGAGTGCGGGAAGCACACGAGCCGCGCCGCGGCGGACGGCGCCGGGTGGAAGCGCCGGACCCACTCGGAGGCGTCGAGGGAAATCGTCATGGTCCCCAATCTGGCAGGCCGCCGGACCGGCGTCGACCCCTAACGTGCGCAGTACCGGCGGCAGGCCCCGGGATGCGGCCGGGGCCTGCCGGTTTCCGGTCAGCCGGGCGGCCTCACTCGGCCCGCCACAGCGCCGGGACGGCCGGGGGCTCCCAGCCCGGCTGCGCGGTGTGCGCCTGCAGGCAGACGTACCCGCGGCCGGCGTAGGTGACCCGGGTGCCCGCCGGGTACGCCGTGCCCACGGCCCAGGACGTGCCCCCGGGCGGCGTGGACGAGGTCGGCGGCGCGGACGTCGCGGTCGACGTCGGCGTCTGCGGGACGTTCAGCACGAAGTCGAAGGCGGCCTCCTTCGCGGAGCCGTTGTCCCGCACGGTCATCAGCAGCCGGGCGTCGAAGATCGTGTCGGTGTTGTTGCGCGGCTCGCCGGGGAAGTAGAGCTGCGTGGTCAGGATCGGCCGGCCGGGCGCCTGCACCTTGACGTGGATGTGCCGGGTCCGGCCCGGGTAGAGGCCCGGGACGATCGTGGACAGCGTGAACGCGCCCTGGGCGTTCGTGTACTGGTGCCCGCGGAAGGTGTAGCCGGTGTTGTCGTAGGCGCCGTTGACGTCCGCCTGCCAGAAGTCCAGCAGCGCGCGGTTGATCGGCAGGCAGGCGCGTCCGAAGACGTAGCCGGTCACGGTCAGCCGGGTGCCCTGGGTGCCGGGTGTGACGAGGTTGGTCCGTTCCGGCGAGTTCGGCTTGAAGTACGGCCCCTCGGTCTGCTCGATCGTCGGCTCGTCGCCGTCGTGGCAGGCCGGGGTCAGCTCCGGTGCCGTGCCGCCGACGGCGTTCGCGCGGGCCAGCGCCGGGCCGCCGATCAGCGCGACCGGCGCTGCGACGCCCGCGGCCAGCGCGGCCTTGAGCACCGTCTTGCGGCTCAACTGGTTTTCCTCGTCCATGCCTGGCTCCTCGTGGTGGGGGATCCCTCGAACGTAGGCAGGCACCGGGCGGGCGGCGATGGACTGGCCCCGTCAGTCGTGGTGCTTCTCCCCGCCGCGCCGGAAGTCACCGGGGCTCAGCCCGGTTTCGCGGCGGAAGAACCGGCAGAAGTAGGCCGGGTCGGCGAACCCGACGCGGCTCGCCACCTGCCGGACGGTGAGGTCCGTCCGGAGCAGGAACCGTTGCGCCTCCCGGATCCTGGCTTCGCGCAGCAGCTGCGCGGCCGTGCGGCCGGTCGCGGCCTTCACCGCCTCGGTGAGGTGGCCGGGCGTGACGCCGAGGCGTTCGGCGTGCGCGCGCACCGACCACGGCCCGGGTCCGGGGCGGCCGGTGCGCCGGACGAATTCCGCCGCCACCGCACCGGCGGGCGCGGGCGGCGGCGTGCCCAGGAGCCGGCCCGCCCGCACGACCAGGACGTGCACCAGCGCCCGCAGCACCGACTCCGTGCCCTCACCGCCGCGGCGGTATTCGTCCTCGAGGTCGGCGATCAGCCGGGCGACCCGCGCGTCGGCGTGCTCGTCCAGGTGCAGCCACGGCCGTTCGCTCAGCCGCCGCAGCAGCTCGCGGTCGGCCGGGTGGTCGAGGAGGAAGTCGTCGGTGAACACCACGACGTGCCCGGTCAGCCCGCGGACGCCGGCCCACTGGTGCACCTGCCCGGGCGCGATGACGCCGAAGTGCGGCGGCCGCAGCGGCCAGCGCGCGGTGTCGACGACGTGCGCGCCGGTGCCGCCGGTGACGTGGACGAGCTCGTGGAAGGTGTGCCGGTGCGGGAAGTCCGCGCGGGACAGCGGCCCGATCGCGTCGAACGTGCCGACGGCGAACGGCGGCGCGTGCGGGGCGGGCACCTCCAGCCGGTGCATCGGCAGCTCCCCCGGCCGCGGGGTCCGGCAGGGCGTGCCGGGCGGAACGGTCGTACCGCGCATGGCCGAAAAGTCTAGACCAATGGACAGGCGATTCGCCGGTTTTGCCCCGATGATCGCAATCCGATCGTCGGGTTCCGGACAGCGGAACGGGGCTGGTCCACAGTGGACCAGCCCCGTTCGGCGGTACGTCTTACGCGCGGCTGCGGCGCCGGTTCACCAGCAGCATCAGCGCGCCGCCGCCGAGCAGCAGGCCGCCGATGCCGAACGGAACCGCGGCGTCGACACCGGTGTTGGCGAGCTCGCCACCACCGGAGGGAGCGCCACCGGGCGTGCTCGGCGTGGTGCTCGGGACCGCACCCGCCTCGGTCCAGGACGCGGTCGCCTTCGCGGCCACCTGGGTCTTCTCCGAGTCGGCGACGATCAGCGACTGCGCCGGCTTCTTCGCGTAGTTCTCCGCGACGAACAGGCGGCCGGTGTCCAGCTCGCCGGAGGCCTTCAGGGAGAACGAGCCGTTGCCCGGCTTGGCGCCGGCCGGGACGTCGACGAACAGCTTGCTGCCGTCCTTGACGTCGGCGGTCTTCAGCTCCTTGCCGTCGGCGTCGGTGACCTTGACGCCGTCGGGCAGCTCGGTGGTCAGCGACGTGATGTCACCGGAGGTGGCGACCTGGAACGGGCCGATCTTGGTGCCGGCCTTGCCCTCGGTCTTCGGCCCCGCGATGTTCAGGGTCGGCTTCGGCTGCTCGCCGATGCCCTTGTTCTGGTCGCCGATCAGGTAGCTGTACAGCGCGGCGACGTCGGCGTTGGCCTCGGCCGGGTTGTCCTCGGCCAGCGGCTTCGTCAGGTTGAGGTTGACACCGTCGCTGAAGTGCCACACCGCGGCCTGCGTGGCGGCGATGGCCTCGGACTCGGAGACGCCGTCGTGGACCTTGACGCCCTGCTTGGCGAGGGCGGCCTCGACGTCGGTGAGCTTCACGCCCGGGTAGCCGTGGTGCAGCACCCAGTTGATCTTGTCGCTGTTCTTGTTGAACGGCGAGTTCGCGGCCGGGTACTTGTTCCAGGGCGTCTCGACCATGTCGACGTCGGTGCGCATGCCGACGGTGATCTGCACGCAGTAGAGCTTGAGCGTCTTGCCGTCCGACAGCTTGAAGCCGAACAGCTTGGCGATGTAGTCGCCGCCGCCTTCGAGGTTGATCCGGTAGCCGACCGTGCCCGCGTCCTCGACGACGCGGCCGCGCGCGGCACCGTCGTCCGCGAGGGCGGAGGGAGCGCTGACCATGACCGCGGCGGCCGCGGCGAGCACCGCGATCCCGCCACGCACGAGAGCTGACCTGACCTGCATAAATCTCCTATCCGAGCCCGAACCACGCCGTTAGGGGCGCCGTGGGATCACCATCCCCGACCACGGCGGCCACTGATTCGGGTGAGTGATCACCCGGTCAAGCGATATCGGAGCATACACAGACCACACAAGGGCTACGCACGGTGCCCCCATAAACCCGAATTCCCTTGGAAATCCCCTGAAAGAGGCCCAGATTTCAGGCGCCGAAATACCCTTCGAACAGGATTCCGGCGATCTTCGTGGTGGTCTCCTTGCCGACCTCGTCGCCGCCGGCGATCACCCGCGTGTCGTTCATCAGCGCCAGGGCGTACCGCTCGTCCGGACCGGCGAAACCGACGGAGTTCATGATCCACGAACCGTCGTCGTTGTCATCCGACCAGCCGTTCTTGTTACCCGGGTGCGCGGCCGCCCCGGCACCCCAGACGCCCCACTGCTGGTTGCCGTCCACGGTGCGCAGTTCCCGGACGAGGTAGTCGCGGTGGCGGGCGGGCATCCGGGTCAGGACGTATTCGATCAGCCGGTCCAGGTCGTCCGCCGTGGTGCGGATCCAGCCCCAGTGGTGCGGGTGCCGGTCGCTGAACCGCATGTCGGTCATCCCGTATGCCGGAAATCGACGGCCGAATTCGGTTTCGCCGCCATAACGGGTCCACAACACCTGGGCCGCGTCGTCGTCACTCGAATGGAGCATCCGGTGCATCAGTTCGCGATCTTCGGCGGACAACGAGACCGTTCCGGAGTCCGACCGCAGCAGCAGGTCGACGGCCATCGCGAGCTTCGGCGTCGAGCAGGCCCAGATCAGCGTGCCGGCGGCCGGGCTGCGGTAGACGGCGCCGGTCGAGCGGTCCCGCAGGACGATCCCGGTGACCCCGGGGCGGCTGTCGGCGTAGGCCTGCGCCCGGGCGATCCGCGCCCGCAGGTCCGCGCCGAAGGGGTCACCCGCGCCGGCGTCCGGCG
>NZ_JBSGJD010000397.1:0-5852 GCF_053605405.1 Amycolatopsis sp. NPDC003861 | reverse complement strand
TTGAAGCCGGAACCGGCGTGATTGGGGCCGTAACTCGCGAGTTACGGCCCCAATCACGCGAGTCACGACCCTGATCACGCGAGTTACGGCAAATCGCTCACCGGGTTCGGGCGGCTTTTCCGCCGACCTTCGGCTTCGCCTTCTTTTCCCGGACGCGCACATTCACCCGAACGGGGCTGCCGGTGAAGCCGAACTGCTCACGGAACTTGCGTTCGATGAAGCGGCGGTAGCCCGCCTCGAGGAAGCCGGTGGTGAACAGGACCAGCGTCGGCGGGCGGATGCCGGCCTGGGTCGCGAACAGGACCTTCGGCTGCTTGCCCGAGCGGACCGGCGGCGGGGTGGCCGCGATCAGGTCGGACAGCCACGCGTTGAGCTGGCCGGTCGGCACCCGCTGGTCCCACGACTTCAGCGCGGTCCGCAGGGCCGGCGCGAGCTTGCGCACCGAACGGCCGGTCAGCGCCGAGATGTTGACCTTCTCCGCCCACGGCACGCGGACCAGGCCGCGGTCGAGCTCGCGGACCATCGCGTGCCGGCGGTCCTCGTCGACCAGGTCCCACTTATTGAAGGCCAGCACGCAGGCGCGGCCGGCCTCGACGACCATGGTCAGCACCCGCAGGTCCTGCTCCGACAGCGGCTCGGCCGCGTCCAGCAGCACGATCGCGACCTCGGCCGCGTCGATCGCGGTCTTGGTGCGCAGCGACGCGTAGTACTCGGCGCCCGCGGCGAAGTTGACGCGCTTGCGCAGGCCCGCCGTGTCGACGAACCGCCAGGTCTCGCCGTCCAGTTCGACCAGCGAGTCGACCGGGTCGACCGTGGTGCCGGCCACCGAGTCGACGACCGAGCGCTGCTCCCCGGACAGCTTGTTGAGCAGGCTCGACTTGCCGACGTTCGGCTTGCCGACCAGCGCGACGCGCCGCGGCCCCGACGTCGGGACGCCGCCCTCGCGCGGCGACTCGGGCAGGGCCTTGAGGATGGCGTCGAGCAGGTCGCCGGAGCTGCGGCCGTGCAGCGCGCTGACCGGGTGCGGCTCGCCGAGACCGAGCGACCAGAGCGACGCGGTGTCGGCGAGCAGCCGGTCGTCGTCGACCTTGTTGGCGGCCAGCAGCACCGGCTTCTTCGAGCGGCGCAGCACCTTGGAGACGGCTTCGTCGGTCGCCGTCGCGCCGACCGAGGCGTCGATGACCAGCAGCACCGCGTCCGCCGTCTGCATGGCCAGCTCGGCCTGGGCGGCGACGGAGGCCTGCAGCCCGGTCGCGTCCGGCTCCCAGCCGCCGGTGTCGACCAGGGTGAACCGGCGGCCACCCCAGTAGGCGTCGTAGGCGACGCGGTCGCGGGTCACGCCCGGCACGTCCTGCACGACGGCTTCGCGCCGGCCGAGGATGCGGTTGACCAGCGTCGACTTGCCCACGTTGGGCCGGCCGACGACGGCGAGCACCGGCTGCCCGAGCGCGGCCTCCTCGGCCGCTTCCGCCGCCTCGATCTGCGCGTCGAGCGCGGCGAATTCGGTCTCGTCGGACCAGGTGCCGTCGACTTCGCCGACGCCGTCGTACTCTTCCATCACTACCCGATTTCCCTTATACCGCGCCGAATCCGTGTTCGGCACGCCAGTCGTCCAAAGTCTTCACGAGCGCCGCGAGCTCACCGCGCAGCTCTTCGGTGCCCTGGTCGAGCCCGGTCTTCCCGGGGCCGACTTTCGGCGTGAACGGCTCGCCCACGAGGATGTCCACCCGTGGCCGGAACCGCCGCTTGCCGTCGGCCGGCTTGAGCGTGCCCCGCGTCGCGACCGGGAGCACGGTCGCGCCGGAGGCCCGGACCAGCCAGGCCGCGCCGCGTTCGGCCGCGCCGACGTCCCCGGCACCGCGGGTGCCTTCGGGGAAGATCCCGACGACCCCGCCGTCCTTCAGGACGCCGACCGCGGTGAGCAGCGGCTTGCGGTCGATCTCGCCGCGCTTGAGCGGGATCTGCCCGATCGCCAGCAGGAACTTGCCGACGACGCCGCCGAACATCTCGGCCTTGACCAGGAACGCCGAACGCCGCGGAAGCATTCCGAAGATCAGCTGCGGCTCGATCATGGAGCTGTGGTTGGCGATCACGAGCAGCGGCCCGGTGGCGGGGACGCGCTCGCGGCCGTGCACCCGGATGCGGAAGGCCGAGCGCAGATAGTACCGGGCGAAGACCCGCCCGGCGTCGTGGAGCCTGCCGACGGATCCCTCGGGGAGTCCGTCACCGCTCATCGAGCGACCTCGGCGTTGCAGCCTTCGAGGATGCCGCGGTGGCTGGCCAGCTCGCTCAACGCGACGATCACCTGGTCGATCGACAGCTCGGAGGTGTCGACGTGCACGGCGTCGTCGGCCGCGCGCAGCGGCGAGGCGGCGCGGGTCGAGTCGAGGTGGTCGCGGCGCTCGACGCTGGCCAGGGCGTCGGCGACCGACGACTGCCGCCCGGCGGCGGTGTCCTGGGTGCTGCGGCGCGACGCGCGGACGTCGGCCGAGGCGGTCAGGAAGACCTTGAGCGGCGAGTCCGGCGCGACGACGGTGCCGATGTCCCGGCCCTCGACGACGATCCCGCCGCGGTGCCCGACGACGTCATCGATGATCTGCCGCTGCCGCGCGACCAGCAGCTCCCGCACGTGCGGCACGGCCGAGACCGGCGACACGGCCTTGGTGACCTCCGGCCCGCGGATGTCGGCGGCGACGTCCGCACCGGCCAGGCGGATCTCGGGCCGGTCGGGGCTGGTGCCGATGGTGAACTCGGCGCGGTCCGCGACCTCGGCGACCGCGTCCTGGTCGGCCGGGTCGACGCCCGCGCGCAGCACGGCGAGGGTGACCATCCGGTACATGGCACCGGTGTCGAGGTAGCCGGCCCCGAGGCGCTGGGCGAGCTTGCGGGCGACGGTGGTCTTCCCGGTCCCCGATGGGCCATCCAGCGCGACCACACCACGTAGGGCTCCCGTCACCGGCACTCTCCTCGCGTTCTCGTCCCGTTCGGCGTCGCCCCCCATTCTGCCGGTCGGGGTGCGGGGGAGATCAGTCGGCCCGCGTGCCGAAGCGTGCCACCACCAGCGCGAGGCGCTCGTCACGGTGGGCGGGCGAGAGCCGGCGGCCCCGGTCCAGTGTCACGAGGCCGTGCAGGGTGCTCCAGAACACCTCGGTCAGCGCGCCCGCGTCCTGCTCCCCCGCCGTCGGCTCGACGACGGCGAGCAGCTCCGCGAAGCACGCCTTCATCACCTCCGGCGTGTCGTCCTCGGCGAACCGCAGCTCCGAGGCGTGCGTGAACATCGCGTCGTAGAGGCCCGGTTTGGCTTCCGCGAAGGCCACGTACGCCTCCGTCACCCCGCCGAGGCCGCCCGGACGCGCCGCGCCCAGCGTCGCCGCCAGCTCGGTGAAGCCCTCCAGCGCGGCCGCCGCCATGATCGCGTCCTTGCCGCCCGGGAAGTGGCTGTAGAGCACCGGCTGGCTGTACTCGATCAGGCCCGCGAGCCGCCGGGTGGTGACCGCATCCCACCCCTCCGCCTCGGCCAGCTCCCTGGCCGCGGCGATGATCCGCTGCCCTCGCTCGGTCCGGTCGCGCACACGCCGTTGTCGCTGGGTCATGGATCACATGCTAGCACCGCTAGACAAACTAGCGCCGCTAGATTAGCGTTGCTAGTAATCCTAGCGATGCTAGAAAACCTGGAGGGAACACCATGCTCGTCACCGGCTACGTCCTCACCGCGCTCGTCTCGCTCGGCATCATCTACGTCGGCCTCAACTACCTCTTCGCGCCGGCGAAGATCGCCGTGGGCTTCGGCTTCCAGGCGGTCCCGGAGAACGCCGAGACCTTCTTGAACGTCAAGGGCGGCCGCGACATCGGGGCGGGCCTGATCCCCCTGGCCCTGATGATCTACGGCGACCCGCACGCGCTGGGCTGGGTCGTCCTCACCGCGGCCGCCTGGCCCCTCTTCGACCTGCTGATCGTCCTGCGCCACGGGGGCAAGAAGGCCATCGCCTTCGGCGTCCACGGCCTGACCTGCCTCGCGATGGCCGTCGCCGCCCTGCTCCTGCTGCTCGGCTGAATCCCCGCGAATCGGACACCTGGGTTACGGTGGTTGGGTGAACGTCGAAGTAACTCCTCTGCCCGGCATCGGGGTCCGCAAGGACTTCGCCACCCGTACCGGCCGCCGCATCGGCGTCGTCACCCAGCGGGACGGCCACATCGAGCTGATCGTGTCCAAATCGGACGATCCCGATGCCTGCGCCGCCTCGATCCCGCTCACCGCGGACGAGGCCGGCGCGCTGGCCAACCTGCTCGGCGCGCCGCAGCTGGTCGCGCAGCTGACCGAGGAGCACCGCGACCTGCCGGGGATCAGCACGCGGCAGCTGCCGATCAAGCCGTCCGGTCCGTTCGACGGCCGGACGCTCGGCGACACCGCGATGCGCACCCGCACCGGTGTCTCGGTGGTCGCGGTGGCGCGGGCCGGCCAGGTGCACCCGTCGCCGACGCCGGACTTCACCTTCACCGGCGGCGATCTGCTGGTCGCGGTCGGCACGAGCGAGGGCCTGGAAGCCGCCGCCAAGATCCTCAAGTACGGCTGAGCGGCCGATGGACCACACCGCGCTGTCCCTGATCGAACTGGGGGCGGTCTTCTTCGGGCTGGGCGTGCTCGGGCGCCTGGCCGCGAAGATCGGCCTCTCCCCCATCCCGCTCTACCTGCTCGGCGGCCTCTGCTTCGGCCAGGGCGGCCTGATCCCGCTGGGCGACATCGGCGGCTTCACGCACCTGGCCGGCGAGATCGGCGTCGTGCTCCTGCTCCTCCTGCTCGGCCTGGAGTACTCCGCGGCCGAGCTGTTCACCGGGCTCCGCCGGTCCTGGACGGCCGGCCTGCTCGACATCGTCCTCAACGCGGCCCCCGGCGCGGCCGTCGCGCTGCTGCTGGGCTGGGGCCCGGTCGGCGCGATGGTGATGGCGGGCGTCACGTACATCTCGTCGTCCGGCATCGTCGCGAAGGTCCTCGGCGACCTCGGCCGGCTCGGCAACCGCGAGACGCCGGTGGTGCTGTCGATCCTCGTGTTCGAGGACCTCGCGATGGCGCTCTACCTGCCGATCCTCACCGCCGTGCTGGGCGGGGTGTCGCTGCTCGGCGGTCTCGAGGCGGTCGGCATCTCGCTGCTGGTGATCACCGTGGTGCTGGTGGTCGCGCTGAAGTTCGGCCGGTACGTCTCGGCCGCGGTGGACAGCCCGGACCGCGAGGTGTTCCTGCTCAAGGTGCTCGGCGCGGCCCTGCTGGTCGCCGGTCTGGCGTCGGCGATGCAGGTCTCGGCGGCGGTCGGGGCGTTCCTGCTCGGCATCGCGATCTCGGGCTCGACAGCGGAGAACGCGACGCACATGCTGGAGCCGCTGCGCGACCTGTTCGCCGCGGTGTTCTTCGTGGTCTTCGGCCTCAACACGAACCCGGCGTCGATCCCGCCGGTGCTGGGCTGGGCGATCGTGCTGGCGGTGGTGACGACGCTGACGAAGGTGGCCACGGGCTGGTGGGCGGCGCGCCGCCAGGGCATCGGGAAGATGGGCCGGGCCCGGGCGGGAGCGGCGCTGGTCGCGCGGGGCGAGTTCTCGATCGTCATCGCGGGCCTGGCGGTGACGGCGGGAGCGGTCACGGGCGAACTCGCGGCGCTGGCCACGGCGTACGTCCTCCTGATGGCCATCCTCGGCCCGACGGCGGCCCGGGTGGTGGAGCCGATCGTCCGCGCCCTGCAACGCAAATCGGCCGCGCGGACGGCCCCGGCCGAGGCGAACTAGCGCAGGCCCCCCCCCCCCACACCCCCAAAAAGACAAAAGGGGGGGTAGGGAAAAGGGATTGCTGGGTGGGGGAGGTA
>NZ_JBSGJD010000396.1:0-5916 GCF_053605405.1 Amycolatopsis sp. NPDC003861 | reverse complement strand
GACGTCAGAATTCACCGACATTGATCATGCTCTGAGCCCCGGAGTGACGTCGAGATTCACGAGCATCTGACGTCAGCAAACACAGTCACGGCCAACACCCGGTGCGGCGACCGCACCACGACGACCACGCCACCTACCGAACCCCTCGACGTGCTCGAACTCGCCGGCCAGTCGTCGCACCAGCGTGCCAATGCCGCACCCACCTGGAGCAGGCTCCAGGTGGGTGCGGCGGGGATCCTGGCGCGGACCGCGCCGGCCGGTGACCACCCCGTTTCCGGCGGCCCGTTCGGCCGAGCCCGGAGTGGCTTGGCGCCCGGTCAGCGACCCCGGTCGGCGGCGGCCAGCGCCCTCGCCTCCGGCAACTCCGCCGCTTCCGGGGCGGGGATGCCGCGGATCAGGTCGGCCGCCTTCTCCGCGAGGACGATCGCCGTCGCGTTGGGGATCCCGCGGCCGACCTCCGGCATGACGGACACGTCGACCACCCGCAGCCCGTCGATGCCCCGGACCCGCAGGTCCCCGTCGACCACCGTGCCCATGGCACACGTGCTGGTCGGGTGGAAGATCGACTGGGTGTACTTCCGGGCGTAAGACTCCAGGTCCGCGTCCGACTCCGAGTCCGGGTAGCGGAACACGCCCTCGTTGTAGAGCCGCATCGCGGGCTGCCGGCCGATGTCCATCGCCATGCGCAGCGCGACCAGGGTGCGTTCCATGTCCGCCGGATCGGAGTAGTAGCCGTGCACGATCCGGGGCTTGGCCGTGGGATCGGCGGACGCCAGGTGCACCCGGCCGCGGCTTTGCGGGGTGGCGACCGCGGGACCGAACGAGATCGCGTGCGCGGTCGGCGGCCCGAGGCCGCTGTCGGCCAGCATGCCCGGCGCCGCGAAGAACTGCACGTCGGGCGCGGGCAAGGCGCTGTCGGTGCGCACGAAGCCACCCGCCTCGGGCCCGTTGGACGCGAGCGGCCCGCGGCCCTCGCGCTGGTACAGCTCGACGTTGGCGGGCTCGCCGGCGGCCAGCAGGCTGATCGGCTGGGAATGCGTGAGGATGAGCGGCACCAGCGCGTGGTCCTGCAGGTTCGCGCCGACCTCCTCGTTGTCGGCGACCACCGGAATGCCGAGTTTCCGCAGCGTGTCGGCGGGGCCGACACCGGAAAGCATGAGCAGCTGCGGGGAGTTGTACACGCCGCCGGAGAGCAGCACCTCGCGTTCGGCCCGCAGGACGATCTCGTCCTCCAGCCGGTACCCGACGACGCCGGTCGCCCGGCCGTCCTCGATGAGCACCCGGTGCACCTGGAGGTTGGTCTCGACGGTGAGGTTGGGCCGGTCGATCACCGGGTGCAGGAACGCCGCCGCCGTGCTGCAGCGACGTCCGTTGCGCTGGGTGACCTGGTAGAAGCCGAAACCGTCCTGTTCCGGGCCGTTGAAGTCGTCGTTGGCCGCGAACCCGGCCTCCGTCGCCGCCGCGATGAACGCCGCCGTGCTGGGGTTCTTGGACCGGTTCTCCGACACCGACAGCGGCCCGCCCGCGCCGTGGTAGGCCGACGCGCCACGCTCGTTGTCCTCGGACCGCTTGAAGTACGGCAGCAGGTCCGCGTAGGCCCAGCCCGGCTGGTTCCACGAGTCGTAGTCGTACGGGTTGCCCCGCGCGTAGGCCATCGCGTTCATCGAGCTGGTCCCGCCGAGCACCCGGCCACGGGGCAGGAACACCCGCCTGCGGTTCAGCTGGGCCTCGTCGTGCGTGTCGTAGTCCCAGTCCACCTGGGTCCGGAACAGCTTGGCGAACGCGGCGGGCACCTGGATGTTCGGATGGCTGTCCGTCGGGCCCGCCTCGACCAGGCAGACCCGGATGTCCGGGTCCTCCGTCAGCCGCGCCGCCAGGACACAGCCTGCCGATCCCGCACCGACGATGATGTAGTCGTACATATCGCTCCTTGGCTGATCAGAAGAACTGCGTGTTCGGGGCGAGGCCGCACAGCACCCGGCCGTAGATCTCGTAGAGGATGTGCGGCGTGTTCAGGGCGTGCTGGGTGAGCGCGTGCAGGTCGCGCCAGGTGCGCTGGATGGGCACGCTGGAGAAGATCGCCGAGCCGCCGCTGCCGACGTAGAGCGTGTCGACCGCCTCCAGCGCGCGCTTGCAGGTGGCGCCCATGGCGATCCGGGCCAGGGCCCGGTCCTCGGTGGACCACTCGCTGTGGTCGGCGACCTTCGCGTCGACGAGGTCGGCGACCCGGTAGGCGTGGAAGGCGGCCTCGTCGATCGCGACCCTGGCCTCCGCCACCTGCAGGTGCGTCATCGTGGCTTCGCGCTGGTCGGTGTAGTCGGTGTAGGTGATCTTGCGGCCGGGCATCCGGTCGGTGAAGCAGTCCCACGCCGCCCGGGCCATGCCGACCACGTTGCCGACCGAACACGCGGAGGCCAGCGCGGCGAGCGGGGCGCGGTACATGTCGATGTCCGCGTTGAGGACCGAGGCGGACTGGTTGGTCAGCAGCGCCATCAGCGGCAGCGTGCGCTCCGCGGGGACGAACACGTCTTCGGCGACCGTGGTGACACTGCCGGAGCCGCGCAGGCCGGTGGTGTTCCAGTCGTCCACGATTCCCAGGTCCGCCATCGGGATCAGGGCGACGATCGGCTCCATCTCGCCGCTGTCGTTCGGGGTGACCGCGATCGCGACCTGCCAGTGGCTGTGCAGCGCGCCGCTGATGAAGCCCCACTGTCCATTCACGACATACCCGCCCGGCGCCTTCGCGGCCATGGCGGTGGGGCTGAGCGTCCCGCAGACCCGGGCGTTCTCGGTGGCGTAGACCTCGTCCTGGACGGCGTCGGGGAACAGGCCCACCATCCACCCGGGGATCCACCACACCGACGCGATCCAGCCGACGGCGCCGTCACCGCGGCCGAGTTCGGCCGCGACGTCGACCACGGTGCGGGTGTCGCACTCGTAACCGCCGTAGCGGGCCGGGATCCGCATCTTGAAGACACCCGCGCCCGCGAGGGCCTCGATCGTCTCCTCGTGCAGGCGCCGGTTCTCGTCGGTCCACTGGGCGTGATCGCGGAGCAGCGGGACGAGCTTCGTCGCTCGGTCGACGAGTTCGTCTCGGGTGGGGGGCTGCAGCGTCGTCACCATGGCCTCCTCGGTGGCCTCGGCCTGGGCAGAATTGAAGTGCACGTCTATTCAGGCATCTTTTCCGGTGTCACTCCCGGTCGCGTCTCCTCCATTGCGAACGGATCGCCGGCCGGTCACAGCTTGCTGCGCATCGCCCACAGGTCGGGGAACATCTGGTGGAACAAGGTCGAACGCAGGTACGAGACTCCCGACGATCCGCCGGTGCCGGTCTTGTCGCCGATAATCGCCGCGACGAACTTCACGTGCTGGTAGCGCCACTGCTGGAAGCACTGGTCGACCTCCATGAGCGCGTCGCAGATCTGCGCTATCACGCCGTCTTCGAGGTAGGCCTTCCGGAGGGCCTGCTGCACGTCCTCGGACGGAGCAGATGGCTTGGACACGTCGCGGTCCAGCACGGAGTCCGGCATGGGATACCCGCGGTCGTCGAGGAAACGGGCGAACGAGTCGAAGACGGTCGGTCGACGGAGAACCCGCTCGAGCTCGGCGCGCTCACCAGCACCGACCCGGTAGTACTCGAACATCTGCGGATCTCGCCTGCCGAGCACGGCCTCGATACGCCTGAACTGGGTGGACTGCGCCCCGCTCCCGCCGCCGAGTGCGTGCCGGAAGCCGTTGAACTGGCGCGGCGTCAACGTCGCCATCACGTCGGCGTTGGCGACCACGGCACGAACCAGCACCGCGGTGCGCTGCAGCGTGCGCAGGGCGGCGCCGTCGGCGCCGTCGGCCAGGTGGTCCTGGAACCTGGCGAGCTCGTGGAGGATCAGTTTGAACCAAAGTTCGTGGACCTGGTGCGTCACGAGAAAGAGCAGCTCGTCGTGCTCGCCCGTCCGCGTACGCTGGATCGACAGTAGTACGTCGAGTGCCAGGTAGGCGTGATACTCGCCAGTCTCTTCCACGATTCAAGGTTAGACACGCCGGGACGATTCGCGACAGCACGGCGAACAACGAGAGCAAGGGTGAAGCAGTCCGGTCCACCGAGGCGTGGAATTCAGGTAAACCGCAAGAACACGCGACGCATTCGGGAAGACGACTTTGCCAACCGCCCGAGCGCACACTCTGGGCACCGGATCGACTGGCTCCGTGCCCAGGGAGGCGCACAGCGTGATCACTATCCTCCAGCCGACGTCGGGTGCGGACGAACTTGCCGCAGCCGGCGACGTTTTCGTGTCGATGCAACTCGTCGGCGTGCGGGCGCGCACCGACGGTCGGGAGCGGTGATGGCGAGCCCACTGGAGCAGGAGCGATCGGAGGCCGACCTCGTCGCGGACCTCGCCGTGTCGGCGGCCACGACGCGTGGATTCCACGTGTCCACTGCCGAGTTCGACGACTGGCTGGCAGAACGTTGCGTGGCCCACGATTTCGAGGTCTCGCGTGTCCCGCTCGACGAACTCGACCACTGGTCGTTCGCCGACGACAGTGGAAATCTGACCCACCGCAGCGGCCAGTTCTTCACGGTCGAAGGGTTGCGGGTGCGGGCGACGGACGGAGCGGTGCCGGAGTGGCATCAGCCGATCATCAACCAGCCGGAGATCGGCATCCTCGGCATCGTCGCCAAGAGGTTCGGCGGCGTCCTGCACTTCCTCATGCAGGCGAAAATGGAACCGGGGAACGTCAACCTCGTGCAACTGTCGCCGACGGTGCAGGCCACGAAGAGCAACTACCGCAGGGCGCACGGCGGCAACGAGGTGGCCTACCTGCACCACTTCATCGGCCCGCGACGCGGCAAGGTGATCGTCGACGTGCTTCAGTCCGAGCACGGTTCGTGGTTCTACCGTAAGCGCAATCGCAACATGGTTGTCGAGGTAGCTGAGCACGTCGAGGTCGGACAAGACTTCTGCTGGCTGACTCTCGGCCAGATCAACGAACTTCTGGCTCGCGACTACGTCGTCAACATGGACTCGCGGACGGTGCTGTCCTGCCTGCCGGCGAGTTCGGTGCCCGCGTGGTCGCGTGACGCCACCCTGCCCGGCGCGCACCGAAGCACGCACGCGTTGCTGAGGTGGCTCACCGAACGGCAGGTCGACAGCGAACTCGACGCACAACGGGTGCGCCTGACCAACCTCCCCGAGTGGAACCGCACCGACTGGGAAATCACGCGAGGTGACGGCAGGTTCTTCAGTGTCGTCGGGGTGTCGGTTCGCGCGGGTACCCGCGAGGTGTCGAGCTGGCACCAACCGCTGATCGAGCAGCACGGTCACGGGATCGTGGCTTTCGTCGTCACGGAGTTCCGCGGCGTCCTGCACGTCCTGGTCCGCGCGACGATGGAGGCTGGCTTCCTCGGCGCCATCGAGCTCGGCCCGACCGTGCAATGCGTTCCCGCCAACTACGCTCCGGGCGACGCACCGTTTCTGTTGGACTACGTCATGGCAGCCGGCCCGGAGCGGATTCGCTACGCCGCTTTCCATTCGGAAGAAGGTGGCCGGTTCCGGAACGCGGCGAGCCAGTACATGATAGTCGAGGCGGACGAGACGCTCCCCGAGCTACTGCCTGCCGACTACACCTGGGTCGCCGCGGGCCAGCTCGCCGAACTGCTGAGGCACAGCCATTACGTCAACGTTCAGGCCCGTAGCCTGGTCGCCTTCTTGAAGACGCTACCGTAGAGTGGTCGTCCGCCGGATCATGGCCGACCTGTGGGACAAGACCACTTGTCGGCATCGTCCATCCGATGAACGCCGGCGCTCGGTACCCAGCTGAGAACTCGTCGTCGCAGCAGCATGACCGGCCGCCCGGGCTGCCGCCCGGGCGGCCGGTCGTCACTCACGTCGCGATCAGCCAGATCGGCAGATCACACCA